>JBQCEF010000188.1:0-3064 GCA_051960495.1 Nocardioides sp.
GCCGACAGTTGTCATCGGCCTCCGTGGTGGCAGATGGGACTCAGACTATGATCTGCACCAATCTGTCAGCGGTGCTGCTCGCCGGGCTGCACCACAACGCGGCCGTCGGGTTGTGGTGGGCCGATCCGATCGCTGGGCTGGTGATCGCCGCCGTCGCGGTCAAGGAGGGGCGCGAAGCGTGGCGCGGCGACAACTGCTGCCCGCCTATCGCGGCCGCCGCCACGTCGAACGCCTGCGGCTGCGCTACAGGCTGCTCCTGCTGCTGAGTTCCAACCGCACGCGCTCATCGGCAGATGAGTGCGCGTCTGCCGTAACAGGGACACGCCCGGTCAGCCCTCCGAGAGCCGGATCTCGACCATCATCTCGTCGGCGAGCCCCTCGAGCATCGACCTCAGCTCCTCGGGGCTCGTCGCCGGCGGAGCGCTGAGCACAGCGCGGGCCTCGAAGAGCGTGCCACCGGCCATGGGGGCGTCACGGACGTCGGTGACGAGCTCTTCGATGCTGACGTCGAGAGCGGCGAGCGCCGCGGAGACCTCCGCCACGATGCCGGAATGGTCGGCCCCGAGCAGCTCGAGGTGCAGCTGCAGGGACTCGCGCGCGACGGGTTCGTCGGTCCGCTCGAGGGTGACCTGGAGACCTTGGGCCTCCAGCGCCACGAGGTCCTTGGCCAACGCGTCGAAATGCTCGTCGGCCACGGTCACGAGCACGATCCCGGCGAACTTGCCCGCGAGCCTCGACATCTGACTGCGGTTCCAGCTCGCGCCGTGCGCACTGATCGGGGTCGAGAGGGCGGACACGAGACCCGGTCGGTCGTCGCCGACCAGGGTGAGGATGAAGGTGGCCATCCCCGCAGACTACGGAACTACAGGTAGAGGCCGGTCTGGATGTCGCCGAGCCGCTCGGCGGCGACGGCATGGATGTCGCGCTCGCGCATCAGCACGTAGGTCTCGGCGTTGACCTCGACCTCGCCCTTGTCCTCGGGGTCGTAGAGCACCCGGTCCCCCACCTCGACGGTCCGGACGTGCGGCCCGACCGCGACGACCTTGGCCCAGCCGAGCCGGCGGTTGCCCATCACGGCCGTCGCGGGGATGACGATGCCGCCGCTGGAGCGCCGCTCCCCCTCGGTGTCGACCGCGACCAGGACCCGGTCGTGCAGCATCCGGATCGGGGTCTTGTCGGTCATCTGGCGAGCTTGCGGATCACGATCATGACCGCCACGAAGCCGACCACGGCACCAGCGGTCTTGAGGATGTTGTCGGTGCGGGGGTTGCCGTCGGCGTCCACGTAGTGCGCCTTCACCGAGGCGATCTCGCGCCGCACGATGGTCTTCGGGCTGGCCCGGTAGGCGAGCTGGTCGATGGTGCCGGCGAGCCGCTCCCGGGCGGCCTCGATCTCGTTCTCGAGAGAGTCGAGGCTCTGCTTCTCCGCGTTGCTCACCCTGCGTCTCCTCGTGCTCGTGCAGCTTGTCCGGTCCGGGCACAGGTTACCCGGGTGACCGATGGGTCACCCGGGTACCCGGTTCACGGTGTCACGAAGCCTCGCGCTTGATCTCCACCTTGTGGCTGCTCGGCTCCTCGGGCACGGCCATCGGGATCCTCACCTCGAGGACGCCGTCCACGTAGCTGGCGCTGACCTCCTCGGGCTTGGTGCCGTGCGGGAGCTGCACGCTGCGGGCGAACGAACCGTAGTGCAGCTCGTGGTGGTTCTTGTCCTTCTGCTCCTCGCGGCGCTCGCCGCGGATCGTCACCATGTCGCCGACGATGCTGACCTCGACGTCCTTGTCGGGGTCGATGCCGGGCATGTCGGCGCGCAGGACGTAGGTCCCGTCGTCGACGAAGTCCTCGACCTTGACGTAGGGCGCCAGCCCGAAGCTCCGGGCGTCGAACCCGACGCCGCTCTCCAGCCAGCTCAGCATCTCCGCGACGGGGCTCCTGCTGCGCCGCGCGACTGTCGTCATGGGTGTCCTCCTCCTTGTGGTGTCGGCCCCGGCCGGGGGCTCGGTGGGTGGCCGGTCACGCCGTGCGCTCGGCGAGGAACGCGGTGACCGTCGTCAGGGACCGCATCTCGGGGTAGTCCTCCTCGTCGATGCGGACGCCCGAGCGTTGGGTGAGCAGCTCCACGAAGCTCAAGAAGTCCAGCGAGTCGAGCTCGAAGGTCTGCCTCAGGTCGGCATCCGGGTCGAGCCCTTCGATGTCGGCGTCCGGCACGATGCGACGCACGGCCTCGCCGACCATGGCGCGGGTGTCCTCTGCGGTGATGCTCATAGCTCCTCCGGGTGCTGCAGCAGTCGGTCGACGTGCGCCAGGAAGCGGGCTCCGGTGACGCCGTCGGTGGCACGATGGTCGCCCGACAGGGTCAGGCGTACGACGGGCCGCACACCGAGCAGTCCGGCCACGGCCCAGGGCCGCTCGACGATCCGGCCGACCCCGAGCAGTGCGACCTGCGGCGGGTAGATCACCCCGATGACCTCCTCGACCCCCTGGTCCCCGAGGTCGGTGACGGTGAACGTCGGGTCGGCCATCTCCGCGCGGGTCAGCCGGCCCTTGCGCGCGCGCCCCACGAGGTCACGCAGCGCGGCCATGAGCTCGACCAGGGAGAGGTCGGCCGCCCCGTGGATCGCCGGCGCGACCAGGGCACCGTCGCGGACCGAGACGGCGACGCCGAGGTGCACGTCCTCGCCCGGCACGAACGCGTCGTCGGACCAGAACCCGTTGAGCGACGGCATCTCCCGCAGCGCCAGCGCCGTGGCCCGCAGGATCGCCGCGGCGGGCACGACCCGCTCGGTGACCTGCCGCGTCCGGTTCGTGCGCCGCAGCCACTCGGTGACCGGCCCGAGGTCGACGGTCGTGGCGACGTAGTAGTGCGGGACCTCCCGCTTCGACCGGCTCATCAGCGCCGCGACCGCGCCCCGACCGGGGCGGTGGGCAGGAGCAGGCACGACGGGCGCAGCGGGCGCCTGCGCGGCGGGAGCAGCCGGAGCGGCCGCGTGCGGCGCGGGAACCGCCGTGGGCGGCGCGGGCGCTGCCAGGACGTCGACGGCGCGTACCTCGGCTCCCCCGGCGCC
>JBQCEF010000189.1:0-2630 GCA_051960495.1 Nocardioides sp.
CCGGAGCGCGTAGGCCGCCGACGCCAGCGGTCCGGCCAGGGACTGCAGCACCCGGAGGTCGGCGTCCGCGAGGCGAGCCCCGCCGCGGGCGGGTCGTGGCGCGGCGCGGAGCGTGCCGACCTGCTCCCCGTGCAGCTCCAGCGGGATCGCGGCCGCGTCGCCAGGAACGGTCCCGGCCTGCTCGTGGACCTCCCCGCCGACCGGGACGGGCACGACGATCGCGACGCCGGGCAGCCGCAGCCCGTCCCGGACCAGGGCGGCCGCGTCGGCCAGCGCGGTCCGGGGCGACTCCGCCTCGCGGAGCGTGCGGTCGAGGTCCTGCAGCAGCGCAAGCGGGTCGCCGCGACGCCCGTGGAAGAGCCGGTCGACGGCGCGCTGCACGCGCACCCGGGCGGGGTGGAACGCCAGCGCGACGGCGAAGGCCGCGATGAACGGTACGACGCCGTCCGACCTCCCCGCCAGCGAGCCGACCCAGCCGACGAGGACGACGTACGCCAGCGCGGCCCCGCCGAGCAGCACGCCGATCACCACGGTCCGGTTCACCAGCAGGTCGAGGTCGTAGAGCCGGTAGCGCAGCGCCGCCACGGCGATGCCGGCCGGGATCAGCAGCACGGCGAGGTTGGCCGAGATCGACGGGATGAGGGCGATCGTGATCACGGTCATCGCGACGGCGTAGCCGAACCAGCCGACCTGGCGCCGTTCGGCCCCGTCGGCACGGACGACCCGGACCACGACAGAAGCCAGCGACACCACGATGAGCAGCGGCACCCCGACGTCGAGGAGCCGGCCGAGCGGACCTGTCGTCCCGGCCAGCGACGTCGATCCGAGTGGGTTGGTGACCCCGCTGAACATCATCAACGGGCCCGGCGTCGTCGCGAGCAGCACCACGCCGACGACGAGCACGGCGGCGGTGACCCACAGCGCCACGCGCCAGCGCGGCGAGAGCGGGCGTCCGTAGGGGACGACCTGGGGCAGCACCGTGGAGACGACGAGCCACGACGGGAACCAGGCCCAGTTCGTCACCCAACCGGTGACCCGGGCCAGGTCTGCGCCCGGCGGCAGCGCGGCCTCGATGTCGCCGTGCAGGACGAAGGCCGTCCAGGACGCCGAGGCGGTGTAGAGCCCCGAGCACAGTCCGATCCCGAGCAGGACCCAACCGATCCTGCGGGCCTGCTCGCTGCCTGCCAGCAGGGCGCCGGTGGCGGAGAACGAGACCGCCACGACGACCTCGGGCGTCCCCATCAGCTCGTCGAGGTAGCCGTAGCCGCTCACCACGGGGAACGCGAAGGCCAGCAGCCCGAGGGCCGCGGCGAGCACGGCCAGGAGCCGGGCCACCCACACGGTGGCCCGGCCTCCCTCGGCCCCCGAAGTCACGCAGACACCGTAGGGCGAGCGGCGCGGCGCCGTCAGGCGTTCGTCCACGTGCGGCCGCCGTCGCGGAGGATGTGCGCAGCGAAGCCGAGCGCGCCCAGGAAGTACAGCCAGTGCGGGTCGACCGGGCCGACCGCGCCGATGCTGAAGTCGAGCAGGATGAAGGCCAGCCAGGCGGCGGGGATCCAACGGGGGACGCCTGCGCCTTTGACGAGCAGGCCGATCGTCAGCGTCAGCATGCCCAGGACGCAGCCGAGCATGAACGGCAGGCCGAAGACCGCATTGAGCACCCAGCTGGAGTCCAGGCTCTGCATCCACTCGGCCGCCGCCATCCCGTACGGGCCGTCGAGCACGGCCACGACCTGCAGCAGCTCGGTGGTCTGCACGGCCATGAAGCCCCACATCCCGAGCAGCAGCAGGGTTCCTGCGACGACGGCGGTGCGCGGCGCCCGTCGGTACAGCAGGTGGGCCGCGGCCACGAAGCCGAGGGCCATGAACGGTACGGCGAGCGTGCCGGACAACGACATGCCCAGGACCAGTCCGGTGTGCTCGGCGGCCAGCGCGGCCTGCTCGCTCACCGTGTCGGGTCGCCCGCCGGCGAGGTGGCCGAGCAGCGGCTGGAGGGTGTTGCCGCCCGCGCCCAAGACGAGCGCGGTGGCGGCCAGCTTGGGGCCGAACGGCGCCCGGCGTGCCGGGGCGGCAGCCTCCACTGCGAGCGGCTCGTGGAGATCGGTGGTGTGCGTCATGGTGCGTTGCTCCTGTGTGTTCGCGGGGCGACCGGACGTCGCCGTACCCGAGTCACAGTGGCCGCGTCGATGTCCCGGGCGCCTGGGAGCGGTGTCCCCGATCCGGTCGGGACATCGCGGGACCACCGGGTCGCGCCTGATCGGACAAATGAGACTTAAATGCGCTCGCGGTCCGGGGGTGCGGGGGCGTACGTTTCGCCTCATGCGCGTCGTCGAAGCTCGGGACCTCCGTCGTAGCTACAGCACCCGGACGGGGGTGTTCAAGCGAGACAAGAAGACCGTCGATGCCGTCCGGGGCGTCAGCTTCGGGATCGAGCAGGGGGAGCTCTTCGGCCTGCTCGGCCCCAACGGCGCGGGCAAGACCACGACGATCAAGATGCTGATCACGCTGCTGCTGCCGACCGCCGGCAGCGCCACCGTGCTCGGCCGCGACGTCGTCACCGATGCCCGCGAGGTGCGCCGCCACATCGGCTACGTCTTCGGCGGTGACCGAGGTCTCTACGAGCGGCTCAG
>JBQCEF010000190.1:0-8924 GCA_051960495.1 Nocardioides sp.
ATCACGACGTGGTCGTCGCTGGCGAGGACGTCGTGGATCTTCAGCGAGGTCATCTCGAGGCCGGACTGCGCGAACACGCGCTGCAGGAAGGCCAGCGTCTCACCCCGGCCCGTGTAGGTGCCCTCGAGGCCCGGGGCCGACTCGTGCCAGACGATGTCGTCGTGCAGCAGCCCGGCGAAGGTCTCCATGTCGCCGCGCGCCAGTGCCTCGTAGGCGGACCGCACCACCGCGGCGTCCGGGTGCTCGGTCGCCGCCCCGCCCCCGGTCGCTGCGTCGGCCTCGGCGGTCCACTCGTCGCTGACGTCGAGGTCGGTGAACTCCGGCGGCGCGACGTACATCTCGGCCATCTGTGCGCCCACCTCGCGGAGAGCCTCCTGGCGGCGCGGGTCCCGCTCGCGGGCCCGGGCCTTCTCCTCGCTCTCGAAGACAACGAGCCCGTAGATCTGGCTGGAGTCCTTCTGGTCGCGCATCAGCAGCGTCCGGAGCAGTCCGGAGCCGGGCTGCTCGGCGGCGCGCAGCTTGTCCTCCAGACCGGCGACGTCCGTGCCCGGCTTGACCTGGGTCCTGATGAGCTGTGCCCACATGACGGGTACCTCCTACGGTTCAGATGGCGCTGATGTCGAAGTCGAGCACCAGCTCTGGGGCGCAGCCGTCGGCCAGGGCGATGCCGTGCACCTGCCGCACGTGCTCTCGGTACCAGCGCTCGAACGGCGCCGGCGAGGTGCCCAGCAGGACGAACGCGGCGCCGAGGTCGTCGGCCTCCAGGTAGACGACGGACAGCTCGCCGTCGGGCGTGGTCTGGATCCAGACGGCCTGCCGGGTGATGCCGGCGCGGCGGAGCGCGTCCTCGAATGCCTCCTTGCGGACGCCGCTCCGGCACGAGGCCAGCCCGTCGAGGTTGGCCGCGGCCTGGCCGGGGAGCACCGGGACCGCGAAGGCCACTGACTGCATGAGTTCGACGGTGACCCCGCCCGGCGGCGCAGACATCACTCGATCGAGTGATCAGCCTTCGGCTGCCACCCGCCGGCGTCCGCGCGGGAGCCGGAAGCCGTAGTCGTTGACCTCGGGGTCGAGGATGCCCTGCGTCCGGCTGAAGACCGCGACCGCCAGCAGCGTGCCGATCACGGTCATCCCGCCGCCGCCGATCAGCGTCCAGCGTGCGCCGAACACCTCGCCGACCCAGCCGACGATCGGTGCGCCCACGGGCGTGCCGCCCATGAAGATCATCATGTAGAGCGCCATCACGCGCCCACGCATCACCGGCGCGACGCTGAGCTGCATGGTCGCGTTGGCCGCGGTGATCATCGTCAGCGCCGACAGGCCGAGCACCGGCGTCCACACCGCGAAGGAGACGTACGACGGCATCAGCCCGGCGACCACCTCGGCGAGCCCGAACACGACCGCGGCGCCGATCACCAGCCGGTAGCGGGGCTTGCCGCGGCGGGCGGCGAGCAGCGCGCCCGAGAGCGAGCCGATCGCCATCGTGCTGCCGAGCAGGCCGTACTCACCGGCGCCCTTGTGGAACACGTCGGTGGCCATCAGCGCGGAGGTCATCTGGAAGTTCAGCCCGAACGTGCCGGCGAAGAACACGATCGCCAGGATCAGCATCAGGTCGGCGCGGCTGCGCACGTAGCGCATGCCGTCACGGATCATCCCCTTGCCCCGGGCGGCCGGCTCGCTGAGGAACAGGTCCGTGGTGCGCATCCGCTGCAGCGACCAGATCACGGCGCTGTAGCTGAGCGCGTTGAGCACGATGACCCAGCCGGTCGCCTGCGCACCTCCGCCGAACGCGGCGATCATCAGGCCGGCCACGGCGGGCCCGACGATCCGGGCGGCGTTGAACGACGCGGAGTTGAGCCCGACCGCGTTGGTCAGCAGGTCGGGCTCGACCATCTCGCTCACGAACGACTGGCGGGCGGGGCCGTCGAACGCGGTGCCGACCCCGAACACGAACGCGAGCGCGTAGACGTGCCAGGTCTGCACCACGCCGGTGATCGCGAGCACGCCGAGGAGCAGCGCCGGCACGGCGAGCATCAGCTGGGTGACCTGGAGCAGCCGGCGCTTGGGGAACCGGTCCGCCACCAGCCCGGCGTACGGCGAGAGCAGCAGGATCGGCAGGAACTGCAGGCCGGTGGTGATGCCGAGGGCGGTGCCGTTGCCGCCGGGCAGGTGGAGGACCAGCCAGTCCTGGGCCACGCGCTGCATCCAGGTGCCGGTGTTCGACACCGCACCACCGGCGGCGTAGAGCCGGTAGTTGCGGTTCGAGAGCGCCTGGAAGGTGGGACTCAACTAGCAGCCAGCCTTTCGATCAGTGGTGCTGCCTGACGCAGCAGGGAGCGTTCTTCGGGGGTCAGCTCGCGCAGTCGCTGGGCGAGCCAGGCGTCGCGGCGGCGGCGCTCGGCGGCGAGGCTCTGCTCGCCCTTCTCTGCCAGCGAGACCACGACCTGGCGGCCGTCGGCCTCGTGCTTGCGGCGGGCGACGTAGCCACCGTCCACGAGGCAGTTCACGGTCCGGGTCATCGACGGCGGCTGCACCCGCTCGAGGTGGGCGAGCTCCCCGACGGTGCACTCGCCGTGGCGCGAGAGCAGGCTCAGCACCGAGATCTGACCCGCGCTGAGCACATCGTTGACCGGGTCGCGCTCGGCGCGTAGCCGGCGGGACAGCCTCGCCACCGAGACCCGGAGGCTGGCGGCGAGCCCGGTGTCGGTGCGTGCGACCTTCTCGACGGTGGGAGCCATGATGCTTAGCCTAACTCATTAGCCAGGCTAAGTATTCCGAATTGTCGCGCCGAGGTTCAGGTCACGTCGCGGCGCCGGAACCCCCAGAGCCCGGCCGCGCCCAGCGCGACGGCCACCAGCGACAGCACGACGAGCGGGGTGACGCTCAGGTCTTCCACCGGGACCAGCGGCAGGTGGTCGAACGGCGAGAGTCCGTTCACCCAGCCGGGCAGGTCCAGCAGCCCGCCGAGCCAGCCGATCACGAAGGAGATCGCGACGCCGGCCCAGGCGACCGGGGCGAGCCGCGGGAACAGGCCGGTCAGCGCCACCGCCAGCCCCACTAGCGCCAGCACGCCGGGCGCGTAGACCAGGGCCAGCCCGACCAGCCGCACCGCCGGACCGAACTCGCCGCTCTGCGTGGCCCAGGCCAGCGCGGCGCCGACGGCCCCCACGACCAGCATCACCGCCGAGCCGACGACCGTCACCACCAACGGTTCCAGCAGGGCCCGGGTCCGGGAGACCCCGGTCGCGAGCACCGGCTCGAGCGTGCCCGCGGTCTCCGCGTGCCGGATGCGCAGGGCCGAGGCGACCGCGAAGGCGGCCGCACCGAGCCCGTTGAACAACAGGGCACTCCCGAACAGGGCGTCGGTGACGCTCCCGCCGGTGACCTCGAAGTACTGCGCGAGGGTGGGGTTGTCGCGCACCATGTTCTGCATCTCCTGGCTCAGCGACCCGAACAGCGCGCCGAGGGCGAAGAGCCCCACCGCCCACGCCAGCACCGAGCCGCGCTGCAGGCGCCACGCGAGGGCCAGTGGCGAGCTCAGGCCTGCGGCGGCGTTCTCCGGACCGGGACGAGCCGGGACGATCCCCGAGCCGACGTCGCGACGGGTCGCCAGCACCACGGTCGCGGCCAGCAGCACCACGGTCAGCCCGACCGAGAGCAGCAGCGGCCACCAGCGGTTCTCGTCGAGCACCCGGACCTGCTGGGACCAGCCCATCGGCGACAACCACGACCAGGCGCTCTCCTGCACGTCACCGACCGCGCGGAGCAGGAACGACAGCGCGAGCACCGCGAGCACGAGTCCGGTGGCCGACCGGCCGTGGGACATCAGCTGGGCGGCGACGCCCGCCACCGAGGCGAACACCAGGCCGAGCGCGGCCACCGCGGCCCCGTAGAGCCAGGCAGCGTGCGGCGCCATGCCGACGCCCAGCATCGATCCGCTCACGCCCAGGCCGACCAGCACCGAGGCCACGCCGGCGACCAGCACCGCTGCGGCGGCGCCGGCGTGCCGGCCGACCACCGTGGAGACGAGCAGCTCGGTGCGGCCCTCCTCCTCCTCGCCTCGGGTGTGCCGCACCACGGTGAACGCCGCCATCAGCGCGGTGCCGAGCAGCGCGGTGAGACTGGTCTCGTAGACGAGGATGCCGCCGATCTGCTCCAGCGCCACCGGCGGTCCCGCCATCGCGATCGTGGCGGGGCTGTTGCCGAGGTTCTCGGCGTAGGAGGCGATCTCGGTGGGGGTGTTGTAGGTGTTCGCCACCGCCTCGGCCGAGGCGTAGGTGATCGCGAGGATCGAGCCGATCCACACCGGGAGCCGGATGCGGTCGCGGCGCAGCACGAAGCGCACCAGCGCCGGGGTGGCGACGAAGCCCCTCACTCGACCGTCTCCTCCACGACCTCGCCGAACTGGCGCAGGAACAGCTCCTCGAGGGTCGGCGGGTGGCTCACCAGCGAGGTGACCCGGCGCGCCGCCAGGTAGTCCATCGCCTCGTCGAGGTGGTCGGTGTCGACGTCGAAGCGGACCCGGCCGTCGAGGTGCTCGATGTGCGCCACCCCGGGCACCTCGGCCAGCGCGTCGGAGGGCTTCTCGGTGGTCACGATCACCGTGGTGCGGGTGAGGTGGCGCAGCTCGGCGAGCGTGCCGGACTGCACGACGCGTCCGGCACGGATGATGCTCACCCGGTCCGAGAGCGCCTCGGCCTCGGCCAGGATGTGGCTCGACAGCAGCACGGTGCGCCCCTCGGCACGCATCTCCTGGATGCAGTCCTGGAACACCGCCTCCATCAGCGGGTCGAGGCCCGAGGTCGGCTCGTCGAGCAGCAGCAGCTCGGCGTCGGAGGCGAGCGCCGCCACGAGCGCGACCTTCTGGCGGTTGCCCTTGGAGTAGGAGCGGGTCTTCTTGGTCGGGTCGAGGTCGAACCGCTCCAGCAGCGTCGTACGGCGTGCCGGGTCCACCCCGCCGCGCAGCCGGGACAGCAGGTCGATCACCTCGCCGCCGGTGAGGTTCGGCCACAGGTTCACCTCGCCCGGGACGTAGGCGAGCCGGCGGTGCAGCGTCGCCGCGTCGTGCCAGGGGTCGCCGCCGAGCAGCCGCACCGTGCCGGCATCGGCGCGCAGCAGCCCGAGCAGCACCCGGATCGTGGTGGACTTCCCCGCCCCGTTGGGCCCGAGGAAACCGTGCACCTCCCCGGTGCGCACCTCGAGGTCGAGGCCGTCGAGGGCACGGGTGGTGCCGAAGTTCTTGACCAGCCCCTGGATGGACAGGGCGGGGGTGGAGTCAGCCATGCCTCCATTCTGGCCCAGGATTCATGGTTTCGTGAAGGTTCTGAAGGTTATGATCCGTCCATGGCCGCCCAGCTTCCCGAGCCCGACGAGCAGACCCCCGAGCAGGACCGTGCCGGCCTCCTCCAGGCGGTCGAACAGGTGGGGGCGATCCTCACCGAGAGCGGCATGCCGCGGATGGCGGCGCGGGTGTTCGCCTACGCGCTCGCGGAGGACTCCGACCGCTACACCGCCGCCGACTTCGCCGAGGGCCTGCAGGTGAGCCCCGCCGCGGTCTCCGGCGCGGTCCGCTACCTCACCGCGACCCGGCTGCTGTTCAAGGACCGGATGCCCGGCAGCCGTGCCGAGGTCTACCGGGTCTACGACCAGGACGCGTGGTCGGCGATCACCACCGCCCGGATGCCGATGCTGTGGATGTGGGAGCAGGCGGTCACCGACGCCGCCCACCTCGTGGGTGCCGACACTCGCGGCGGCCGACGACTGCAGGAGACCGCGGAGTTCTTCCGCTTCATGCGCGAGGAGACCGCGGGCATGCTCGAGCGCTGGAAGCAGCACCGCCGCACCCTCCGGTGAGGAGGATGCGGCGGCTTGTCGTCGGTGGCGCGACTGCCGGTCAGCTCACCCCGAGCAGCTGCTTGACCGGGTCGATCGCGAAGTAGACCACGAACAACGCCGAGACGAGCCACATCAGCGGGTGCAGCGCGCCGGCCTTGCCCCGGACCGCCTTGATCAGGACGTAGGCGAGGAAGCCGGCGCCGATGCCCACGGAGATCGAGTACGTGAACGGCATCAGCACGATCGTGAGGAACGCGGGGATCGCGATCTCGATGTCGTCCCAGTCGATGTTCTTCACCTGCTGCATCATCAGGAACCCGACCAACACCAGGGCCGGGACCGCAGCCTCGTTGGGGATGATCTCGACGATCGGGGCGAACACCGTCGCGAGCAGGAACAAGATGCCGGTGACGACGCTCGCGAGGCCCGTGCGGGCGCCCTCCCCCACGCCGGACGCGGACTCGATGTAGGAGGTGTTGCTCGAGACACCCGCGGCGCCGCCCGCGGCCGCGGCGATCGAGTCGATCACCAGGATCCGCTCGGTGTGCGGCGGCTTGCCCTCCTCGTCGAGCAGCCCGGCCTCGGCACCGATCGCGGTCATGGTGCCCATCGTGTCGAAGAAGTCCGCCAGCATCAGCGTGAACACGAACAGCACCGCGGTGACCACACCGACCCGCTCGAAGGAGCCGAACAGCGAGAAGTCCCCGAGCAGGCCGAAGTCCGGGACGCTCACGATCTTGTCGGGCAGCGCGGGCACGTTGAGGTTCCAGCCCTTGGGGTTCACCTTGTCGCCGGCCACGCTGGGGCCGATGTTCGCGATCGCCTCGACGATGATCGCGAGGACCGTCGTGGCGACGATCGAGATCAGGATCGCGCCCTTGACCTGGCGCACCCACAGCGCGACGACCAGCAGGAGGCCGACCGCGAAGACGAGCACCGGCCAGCCGGCGAGGACCCCGCCGATGCCGAGCTCGACCGGCACCGGGCCGACGCCGGTACGACGTACGAACCCGGCGTCGACGAGCCCGATGAGCGCGATGAACAGGCCGATCCCGACGCTGATCGCGGTCTTGAGCTCGGCCGGCACGGCATGGAAGACCGCCGACCGGAACCCGGTCAGCACGAGCACGAGGATGATCACGCCCTCGAGCACCACCAGGCCCATCGCGTCGGCCCACGACATCCCGGAGGCGATCGAGAACGCGACGAACGCGTTGAGCCCCAGGCCCGTCGCGAGCGCCAGCGGGAAGTTCGCCACGACCCCCATGAGGATGGTCATCACGCCGGCGACAAGGGCCGTCGCGGCGGCGATCATCGCGAGGTCGGGCGCGTCGCCGCCCCCGAGGAACTTGCCGTCGCCGTCCTTGACGAAGCCGAGGATCAGCGGGTTGAGCACGATGATGTAGGCCATCGTGAAGAACGTGACCAGGCCGCCACGGACCTCGCGGCCGACGGTCGAGCCACGCTCGGAGATCTTGAAGAACTTGTCGATCCCGCCGCGAGGGGCGGTGCTGGTGCCGGCGTCCCGTGCAGAGGTCGGGGTGGGGTTGTCCACGTGTGTTCCTGGGAGGTTGCGGGGGGAAGGAACTTGTCTGGTCGGCGGACATCCTGCCAGACCGGATATCGTCGTGGGGTGGAGCTGCCCCAGGAGAACCCGCACGAGGTCACCACGCACGAGATCGGCCGGCGCACCTACATCGTGGCCGACGTGGACCCCCTCGACGTGGACGGCACCCGCACGGTCGCGGTGGGGACGGCGCTGTGGCTGCTGGGGTTCATCATGCTGCTGCCGTTCTCGGGTCGGCTCGCCGAAGCCGACCGGGGCTGGTGGCTGTGGACGTGCCTGGCCGGGTTCGGGCTCGGCGTGATCGGCTGGGACTACTGCCGCAGGCGGCGCAACCACCGGCGCGAGCGCGAGGCCGCCCGGACGGACGGCGCGGACCCCGCCACGGGCTAGAACTTCTCGAGCTCGTCCCAGGTCAGGGTGTCGAGCACCGGCTCCGGCAGCGGGGCCGGCTGGTTCTTCTTGCTCAGCTGCGCGTCGGAGTGGGCGCCGCAGCCGTGGTCGAAGGACACCACGCGGCCGTCGTCGTTGGCGTAGGCGTTGGCGCAGACCCCGAACAGCTGCGACATCGGGCCGGCCAGCCGGACCAGGAAGCCGCAGGACCCACAGTTGGCCGGGGCCGACGCGGCGATCGGCGCGTCCGGGCCGTGGGACCCGTCGTACCAGCGCTGTGCGGCGAGCTCGCGACCCTCCAGGGAGAGCACCCGGGAACGACCCAGCCCGATCTCGTCGGCGACCGCCTTCACGGCGTCGGCGTCGACGGTCTCGTCACCGGCGGTGTAGCCCGGGACGAGCCGGGGGTCGTCCTCCTCGGTGGGCAGCAGGTCGCCGGGTCCGAGGTCGCCGGGCTTGATGCGGTCGCGCCACGGCACCCAGGGCGGCGCGGTGATCGCGTCCTCGCCCGGGAGCAGCACGACCTCGTCGACCGTGACGCCCTTCTGCCGGGGCGCGCGGGCGACGGTGACGGCCCAGCGCCAGCCGCGGTAGCCGGTGCGGGTGCACTCGAAGAAGTGGGTGACGACCCGCTCGTCCTCGCCGGTGTGGCCGAGGTGGGCGCCCACGTCGACGACGTCGATCTCCTCGAGCAGCGCCGTGCGGGCAACGTCGACCGAGGCGGCGCCGACGCTGTCCGCCTTCTTGGTCCTCGCTGCAGTCATCACGTCGGCGATTCTCCCTCATGACCCGTGCCGGTGTCGCGCCGGGCCGCGGATCCGTGCCGGGACAGGCAAGATGGGCTCATGCGGCCCGACGAACGCAGCACTGCTGACGCCGCGGCCGGCGACGAGGGCACTGCCCCGCACCCGGGCGGCGGCCGGGCCGGACGGGCGCTGCGCGCCACCGCGCGCGGGGCCCGGGCCGCCGGCGTCGCGACCGGACGGGGGGCCCGCGCCGCCGGTCACGCCACCGGCGCAGCGGCCGGCTACACGTTCCGGCAGGCCCGCCGGGCGAGCCAGGCCCAAGGCGCCGGCCAGAGCGGGCTGTCCCGGCTCATCGAGCTGCACGCGTTCAACGCGGCCGGCGACGC
>JBQCEF010000191.1:0-6908 GCA_051960495.1 Nocardioides sp.
CACGATCGGCCGCCCCGCCTTGCGTGCCAGCGACCGGGCCTTCCGGACGGTCGCCGGGTCGAGGTCGAGCTTTCCGGTCACGTCAGTGCTCCTGGTTCTTCGAAGGCGACCTGGCCGTGCACCAGCGTCATGACGCAGGTGGGCAGGTCGAGGTCGGGGTGCAGGTCGGGCAGCAGCGGTACGCCGGCCCGCGGGTCGGTCGACCAGGCGGCGACGCGGGCGTCGGGGGTCTGCACGGCGAGCTCGCCGGGGACGTCCCAGACCGCGATGCTCGCGGGCGCGCCCGGAGCGATCACGCCGCCCTCGTCGCGGCGGGCTGCCCGCCAGCCGCCCCGGGTGTGGGCGTTGAACGCGGCCCGCACGGTGAGCCGCTCGGCCGGGTTGTGGTGGTGGCTGGCGGCCCGGACCGCGCCCCAGGGGTCGAACGGTGTGACCGGGGTGTCCGACCCGAAGGCGAGCGCCACGCCGGCGCGGTTGAGGGAGGCGAACGAGTTCATCGCCAGCGACCGCTCCTCACCCAGCCGCTGCGCGTAGAGCGAGTCGGTCCCGCCCCAGAGCCCGTCGAACATCGGCTGCATGCTCGCGGTCACCCCCCACTCCCCCAGCAGGCGCATCTGCTCGGGCGTGACCATCTCGAGGTGCTCGAGCCGGTGCCGGGCGCGGACCAGGGCCGGCACGCCGAGCTTCTCCGCGGCGAGCCGGAAGCCCTCGACGACCGCCTCGGCCGCCCGGTCGCCGATGACGTGGAAGCCGGCCTGCAGGTCGGCCTCGGTGCAGGCGACGACGTGGCGGGCCACCTCGTCGGCGGTCACGTAGAGGTGACCCGAGGTGCTCGCGTCGTCGGTGTACGGCGTGCTCATGGCCGCCGTGCGGGAGCCGACGGCCCCGTCCATGCACAGGTCCCCCGCCGCGCCGACGCAGCCCAGCTCGCGGGCTTCCTCCAGGCCGTCGAGCTTGCCCCAGTAGCCGACGACCTCGGGCAGCACCTGGGCCTCGGTCACGGTCCGGATCCGGGCGAAGTCCTCGACCGGCGAGTCGCCGGGCGCGCCGTTCTCGTGCACCGCGGCGATGCCGCAACGGGCCGCGTCGGCGAGCGCGCGGGCGATGGCGTCCTCGTGGACGGTGCCCGGCAGCGTCTCGAAGACGGCGCTTCGGGCGACGATGTTCGCCTCGCGGGTGACCCAGCCGTCGGCGTCGTAGCCCTCGGTGGCCACGAGCTCGGGCAACCGGTCGAGGAAGGCGGTGGAGACCACGGCGGAGTGGGCGTCGACGCGGGCCAGGTAGGCCGCCTTGCCGTCGACGGCCCGGTCCACCTCGGCGCGGGTGAACGGGCGCTGCTCGGGCCACTCGGTCTCGTCCCAGTTCAGGCCGAGCACCAGCGGCAGCGGGCTGGTGCGCGCGTGGGCCGCCAGCGCGTCGAGCGCCTCGGTCAGCGAGCGCGCCGCGGACAGGTCGACGCTGAAGGCGGCCATGCCCGTCTGTGAGAGGTGCACGTGGGAGTCCACGAAGGCAGGGGTCACCAGCCGGCCGCCGAGGTCGACGACGCGGTCGGCGCCGTCGGCGAAGTGGACCGAGGCGTCGTCGTCACCGGTCCAGACGACGGTGCCGTCCTCGATGCTCAGGGCGGTTGCGTGCGGGTCGGCGGGGGTGTGCACGTAGCCCCCGCGGAGCAGGATCCTCATGCGACCATCCTCACAGCCGCTCACAGCCTGCGTTCGAACAGGTCGCGCACCCCGCCGTTCGTCCGCAGCAGGGACAGGGCGTAGTCCGCGTGGCCCGGGACGTAGCCGTTCCCGACCAGCATCGTCACGTCGGCCGCCAGGCCCTCGGCGCCGAGGGCGGCGGCGCTGAACGAGGTCGCCATCGAGAAGAAGATCACGGTGCCGCCGTCGCGCGTGCCAAGGATCGCCCCGCCCTCGCACCCGGGCACGTCGACGCACACCACGGTGACGTCCGCCGGGCCGCCGGCGGCCCTCACCGCGTCCGCGAGCGCGACCGGGTCCCGGGCGTCGGCGATCGCCACCTCGTCGCACAGCCCGGCCGCCTCGAGCAGGTCGGCCTCGGCCGGCACCGGCACGATCCCGATCGTCCGGGCGGCGCCGGCGTCCCGCGCGGCAGCCAGGGACAGTGACCCCGACTTGCCCGCACCGCCGATCACCGCGACCACGGGGCCCCGGCTGGTCGCGCTTGTCGCGACCCCGTCGACGTATTGCTTCACCACCCGGGCGGTCAGCGCCGGCGCGCCGCACACGTCCATCACCGACAGCGACAGCTCCGGGACCAGGTCGGCGGGGATCCGCGCGGCGATCGAGCGGCCGAACAGGATCGCGTAGCCGTCGGCCGGGACCTGCTCGCTGCACCCGTCCCACGAGGCGAGCCCGTCCTCGATCACCAGCGGCGTCAGCGTGAGCGAGACCAGCGTCGCCACCCGGTCGCCGACCGCGAGCCCGAGCGGGGAGTCCGGGCCGACCTCCTCCACGGTGCCGACGAGCATCCCGCCGGAGCCGGTCTCGGGGTTCTGCATCTTGCCGCGGGCCGCGACGATGTCCAGCACCGCCTGCCGCACGGCCGTTCCGTCGCCGGCGTGGGTGCGCTCGAGCTGGCGGAACGAGGCAGCGTCGAGGTTGAGCCGCTCGACGCGCACCCGCACCTCGTCGGGCCACAGCTCGCGCCGGGTGTCGAGCCGCTCGGCCGCCTGGGGCAGCACCCCGGCGGGCGCGAGGACCCGGTGCAGCCCGACGGGGCTGGAGCCGGAATCTGGGGCGGCATTCGGCGCGGTCACGGTGGGTCCTCACGATCTGCGACACATCTACAGGAAATCCTGCGGCGGGTTATTGGACTGACCGCAGATTCTTTGCGTACTCTGGCATGAGAGGCAGGACACACACAAACCCGACACGCCTGCCGTGACCAGCACGAGACGTTCACGAGACGCCCCAGGAGCCACCCATGAGCATCGAGACCGCGATCGGTCTGTCGACCGGCCAGCCCTACCCCTACCAGCGGGTGGAGCTCGTCGAGCCGGACTGGACCCGGTTCCCGGGCTGGAAGGACATCACGGCGCAGGACTGGGCCTCGGTCCAGTGGCAGCGCGCCCACTGCGTCAAGAACGTCAAGCAGCTGCGCGAGCTGTGGGGCGACGTCGTGGACGAGAGGTTCTACGAGGACCTCGAGCGCGACCAGCGCGAGCGCGCCACGATGTCGATGCTGGTCCCCCCGCAGATGATGAACACCATCGCGCCTCGCGAGGTGCCCTCCGGACCGGGGTCGCTGACCGAGGCGGTCTACGCCGACCCGATCCGCCGCTACATGCTGCCGGTGTTCTCGGACCGTCGTACCGACTGGCCCTCCCACCCGCACGCCACCCGCGACTCGCTGCACGAGCACGACATGTGGGTCGCCGAGGGGCTCACCCACCGCTACCCCACCAAGGTGCTCGCCGAGCTGCTGCCCACCTGCCCCCAGTACTGCGGCCACTGCACCCGGATGGACCTGGTCGGCAACTCCACCCCGGTCATCGACAAGCTGAAGTTCGACCTCAAGCCGGTCGACCGCCACGCCTCCATGCTCGACTACCTGCGCCGCACCCCCTCGGTGCGCGACGTGGTCGTCTCCGGCGGCGACGTCGCCAACATGCCGTGGCCACGGCTCGAGGAGTTCCTCACCAAGCTGCTCGAGATCGACAACATCCGCGACATCCGGCTCGCCACCAAGGCGCTGATCGGCCTGCCCCAGCACTGGCTGCAGGACGAGGTCCGGGCCGGCCTGGAGCGGGTCGCGGGGGTCGCGAACCAGCGCGGGGTGTCCATCGCGATCCACACCCACGCCAACCACGCCCAGTCCGTGACGCCGATCGTCGCCGACGCCGCGCGCGCGATGCTCGACACCGGCATCCGTGACGTCCGCAACCAGGGCGTGCTGCTCAACGGCGTCAACGCCGACCCGCACGCGCTGCTCGACCTGTGCTTCTCGCTGCTCGACGGCGCCGGGATCATGCCCTACTACTTCTACATGTGCGACATGATCCCGTTCAGCGAGCACTGGCGGGTCTCGGTCGCCGACGCGCAGCGCCTGCAGCACCACATCATGGGCTACCTGCCGGGGTTCGCGACCCCGCGGATCGTCTGCGACGTTCCGTTCGTCGGCAAGCGCTGGGTGCACCAGCTCGCCGACTACGACCGCGAACTCGGCATCTCCTACTGGACCAAGAACTACCGCACCTCGATCGAGCAGGCCGATCCCGAGGCGCTGGCGCGCACCTACTCCTACTACGACCCGATCCACACGCTGCCCGAGGAGGGCCAGCAGTGGTGGCGCGACCACGCCGGCGACCAGGGCGAGGCGCTCGAGCGCGCCGAGCGTGCCGCCTCGGAGTCGCGGCAGGCCGCCGAGTCGCAGAAGGCGCTCAGCTACAGCTGACGGTCGCTCACGAAGCTCGCCGGCGGAGCAGCTCGCGCAGCTGCACCCGCCGGCCGGTGATCAGCAGCGCCCGGCGGTAGATCGAGGACCCGGCGAGCACGAGCAGCACCGCGGTGGCCGCGGTGAGCACCATCGCGACCAGCAGCTGGTAGATTGGCACCTCGCCGCTCGCCCAGCGGATCGGCATCGCCATCGGCGCGGAGACCGGGAACATCGAGATCGCCGCGCTCCAGGCGCTCCCCGGGTCGCCCGCGACCACGGTGACGCCGAGCATGTAGCCGACCACGAGCACCATCGTGACCGGCAGCACCGCCGTGCTGGCCTCGGTGATCTTGTCGACGAGCGCGGCGCTTGCCGCGAACAGGAACGCGAACAGCGAGAAGCCGAGCACGAACCAGATCACGGCGAGCGCGAGGTCGCCGGTCGCCACGGACGGCAGCCCGAGCGAGTCGGTCACCCGCACCGCGACGGCGAGCGGGGTCAGCAGCACCAGCAGCTGCGCGAGCGTCGCCAGACCGACCGCGGTGACGGTGCCCACGAGGATCTGGCTGGGTCGCATCACCGCGAGCAGGACCTCGGAGATCCGCGTGGACTTCTCCATCGCCACGGTGTTCGCGATCGCGCTCCCGGCGAACGTCAGCGCGAGGTAGAGCACGATGCCGACCCCGAAGCCGACCCCGGCGCGGTCCTGGTCGTCGACGCGCCCGACCGGCACCTGCTCGGGCGGCTGCACGGACAAGACGTGCGACACCTGGTCCGGGGACAGCCCGGCGTCGACGAGCCGGCGGGTGGTCTCCTGTGCGACCACGGCTTGCGCGACCAGCACCGGGAACGTGCCGTCGGTGCCCTCGGTGGTGAACAGGGTGTCGCCCACGAGCCCAGCGGTCGCGTCGCCGTCGCCCACCGCGGCACGGACCGACTCGCGGTCGGGGCGGGTCTCGTACTTCACCTCGAAGTCACCGTTCTCGGCGGCCGCGTCGAGCGCCGCGGTGAGCTGCGCCGGCGCCTCCCCCACCGTCGCCAGCGTGTACGTCGTGCCGTCGCCGCCGAGCACCTGCGGCAGCACCACCGCAGCGGCGGAGGCGAGCAGCAGGATGCCCGTCACGACGCGGAACGCCCTGGAGCGCAGGTTCTCCATCAGGGTCCGCCGCGCGACCAGCAGGGTCCCGGTCAGCCAGCTCACGAGGCGGCCTGCGTCCGGTCGACCCGCTCGGCGACGGTCAGGAACAGCTCGGACAGCGTCGGCAGGTCCAGGCCGAAGTCGAGCACCGGCCCCGCGGCGCGGGCGGCGTCGAGGACGGCCAGCGGGTCCACGCCTTCGTGCAGGTCGAGCCGCAGCTCGTCGGCCTGATCCTCGACGACCCGCACCCCGCTCAGCGCGGCCAGCCAGGACCGGTCCGCCTCGGCGACGGTGAGCCGTAGCCGGCGCCGCCCAGCGGAGCGCAGCGTGCTGACCCGGCCCTCGAGCACGGTGCGGCCGCGGTCGACCATGACGATGTCCTCGCACAGGTCCTGCACGAGGTCGAGCTGGTGGCTGGAGAACAGCACCACCCGGCCGGTGCGGGCGCGCTGGCGCAGCGTCTCGGACAGCTCGGCGACCGCGACGGGGTCCAGGCCGGCGAAGGGCTCGTCGAGGACGACCACCTCCGGGTCGTGGACGAGCGCGGTGGCGAGCTGGAGGCGTTGCTGCATGCCACCGGAGAGCTTGTCGGTGCGGTCCTCCCAGCGGTCCCCCAGGCCGAGCTCCTCGAGCAGCGCGCGGGCCCGCTGCGTGGCCACCGGCCGGGTCAGCCCGTGGAGGCGGGCGAAGTGGACGACCTGCTCGCCGGCGGGCATCGCCGGGTAGAGGCCGCGCTCCTGCGGCATGTAGCCCCATGCCCTTCGGTCGGCCACGCCGACCCGGTGCCCGTCGTACTCCACCGTCCCGCGGTCGGGGCGCAGCACGCCCAGCAGGATCCGCAGCAGGGTGGTCTTGCCCGCCCCGTTGGGTCCGAGCAGGCCCGTCAGGCCGCCGGGCTCGACGGTGAGGCTGACCCCGTCGAGAGCGACCCGGTCGCCGAACCGGTGGGCGACGTCGTGTATGTCCAGGCTCATGCGTCCCTCGCGGTGAGCGCCTCGACCAGGCGCGCGGCCGGGCTGTCCAGGCCCCACCGCTGCGCCAGCGCGAGCACCGCGTCGGGGTCGGCCGGGGTGCGGGGCAGGGTCAGGTCGGGCGCGTCGAGGTCGAGGTCCCGTGCGACGGCGACCACGCGCGGCGCCACGGCGAGGTAGTCGGCGGCGTCCTTGAGCTTGCGGCGGGGTCCGGGCGCGAGGTCCGAGCCCGGGTCGGCGGCGGCGGCGACGATGCCGGCCATGTCGCCGAACCGCGACAGCAGGGTCGCTGCGGTCTTCTCCCCCACCCCGGCCACCCCGGGCAGCCCGTCGGAGGTGTCCCCCCGCAGCGTGGCGAAGTCGGCGTACTGGTGGGCGTCGACGCCGTACTTCTCCCG
>JBQCEF010000192.1:0-6539 GCA_051960495.1 Nocardioides sp.
ATCCCGTCGTCGGTGTGCAGCGCCTGCACGTCCATGCCGCCGTACCGCTCGCGCAGCCGGGCCGCGAGGGCCGTCAGCAGCCCGACCAGCGCCGGCTCGTCGTACACGTCCTGCAGGCACTCGCGGACCGCCTCGAGCACGATCGGGAAGGACGGGTACTTCGAGGCGACCTCGAGCAGCTGCGCGGACCGCTGCCGCTGTTGCCACAGCGGCGAGCGCCGGCCGGGGTCGCGCCGGGGGAGCAGCAGCGCCCGCGCCGCGCACTCGCGGAACCGGGAGGCGAACAGCGCGGAGCCGCCGACCTCGACGGTGACCAGGTCCTCGATCTCGTCGGGGTCGAACATCACGATGTCGGCGGTCGGCGGCTCCTGGTCGGTCTCGGGGACCCGCAGCACGATCCCGTCGTCGCCGGGCAGCGCCTGCGCGTCGATCCCGTAGCGCTCCCGCAGCCGCACCCCGATCGCGAGCGCCCAGGGGGCGAGCACCTGCGCGCCGTAGGGGGAGTGCACGACGATCCGCCAGTCGCCGAGCTCGTCGCGGAACCGCTCCACGAGGATCGTGCGGTCCGAGGGGAGCGTGTTGGTCGCCTCGCGCTGCTCGGTCAGGAACGCCACCAGGTTGGCCGCCGCCCACTCGTCGAGTCCGGCTTCGAGGCAGCGCGCGGTCGCCTCGTCGGCGGGCAGCGCGGACAGCTCGCGGGTGAACGCGCCGATCGCGCGGCCGAGCTCCGCGGGACGGCCGAGCTGGTCGCCCTTCCAGAACGGCAGCCGTCCGGGCTGGCCGGGGGCGGGGGAGACGAGCACCCGGTCGTGGGTGATGTCCTCGATGCGCCACGACGTCGCCCCGAGCGCGAACACGTCGCCGACGCGCGACTCGTAGACCATCTCCTCGTCGAGCTCACCGACCCGGCTGGACTTCTCCCCGACCAGGAACACCCCGAACATGCCGCGGTCGGGGATCGTCCCGCCGCTGGTCACGGCGAGTCGCTGCGCACCGGGCCGGGCCGTGAGCTCGCCGCTGACCCGGTCCCAGACGATCCGGGGCCGCAGCTCGGCGAACTCGTCGGAGGGGTAGCGGCCGCTGAGCAGGTCGAGGGTGGCGTCGTACGCCGACCGCGGCAGCGTCGTGAACGGCGCGGCACGACGTACGAGGTCGAAAAGCTGGTCGGCGTCCCAGCTGTCCACGGCGGTCGCGGCGACGACCTGCTGGGCGAGCACGTCGAGCGGGTTGGTCGGGACCCGCAGCGCCTCGATCGCGCCGACCCGCATCCGCTCGACGGCGACGGCGGTGTGCACCAGGTCGCTGCGGTGCTTGGGCAGCAGCACGCCGCGCGACACCTCGCCGACCTGGTGGCCGGCGCGGCCGACCCGCTGCAGGGCACTGGCCACCGACGGCGGCGACTCGATCTGGATGACCAGGTCGACTGCGCCCATGTCGATGCCGAGCTCGAGGCTCGAGGTGGCCACCACGCAGGGCAGCGCGCCGCGCTTGAGGTCGTCCTCGGTCAGCGCGCGCTGCTCCTTGGACACCGACCCGTGGTGGGCGCGGGCGATCGTGACCGGCGCCCCCTCGGACTGGCCGGACTGCGCCATCACCTGCGCCGGGCTGCCGAGCCCCGGCTGGGCTGTCGTCGCGTCGTGGGCCGCCTCGTCACCCAGCCCGGCCCGCTCCGTCGCGATCTCGTTGAGCCGGGCCGTCAGCCGCTCCGCGAGGCGCCGGGAGTTGGCGAACACGATCGTGGACCGGTGCTGCTCGACCAGGTCGACCACGCGCTCCTCGACGTGGGGCCAGATGGAGTTGCGCTGCCCCCCGCCGGCCGCCGATCCCTCCGCAGGCTCGTCGGAGAGCACGCCGAGCTCGGTCATGTCCTCGACCGGTACGACGACCTTCAGGTCCCACTCCTTGGTGGAACCGGGCGCGACCACCTCGACCGGCCGCGAGCCGCCGAGGAACCGCGCCACCTCCTCGATCGGCCGGACCGTCGCGCTCAACCCGATGCGCTGGGCCGGCTCGTCGAGGAGCTCGTCGAGGCGCTCCAGCGAGAGCGCGAGGTGGGCGCCGCGCTTGGTGCCGGCGACGGCGTGGACCTCGTCGACGATCACCGTCTCCACGCCGCGCAGCGCTTCACGTGCCTGCGAGGTCAGCATCAGGAACAGGGACTCGGGGGTGGTGATCAGGATGTCCGGCGGCGCGGTCGCGATCCTGCGCCGGTCGGCGGCGGGGGTGTCGCCGGACCGGACGGCGACGGTGATGTCGGGCTCGTGCTCGCCGAGACGTGCCGCGGTGTGCCGGATGCCGGCGAGGGGCGCGCGCAGGTTGCGCTCGACGTCGACCGCGAGCGCCTTCAGCGGCGAGACGTAGAGCACCCGGCACCGGTGCAGCTTGTCGGCCGGCCGCGGCGATCCCTCGGCCCGGTGGGCGGTCTCCGGTCGCGCGATCCGGTCCAGCGACCACAGGAACGCCGACAGTGTCTTGCCCGATCCGGTCGGGGCGACGACGAGCGCGTTGCGGCCCGCGGAGATCGCCTGCCAGGCGCCGACCTGCGCGGGGGTCGGTGCGGCGAAGGCGGCCTCGAACCAGGTGCGGGTGGGCGCGCTGAACACGTCCAGCACGTCCGTCGTACCACCCGAGCCAGCCATGCGCTCCATCCTGCCGCACGGCACCTACAGGAACGCGACGTAGGAGGATCGTCGGCACCCAGTGCCGGGAAGGCTCCTCTGTCGGTCGGCGTGCCGCTCAGCCCACCGGCGACCAGGTCCGGCCGCCGTCCTCGGTGCCGAGCAGCTGCCGCGGAGCAGCGACGAGCAGGTACCCGTAGTCGGGGTCCACGAACCGCCCGGTGATCGCGGTCCGGTCCCGACCGATCGGCAGGTCCACCCGTTCCTGGCCGTCGGGCGTCACGATCACCCCACCCTCTCCCGTCACCACGAAGGCACTCCGGCTGTCGATCGGGTAGACGTCGTCGACGTACGAGCTGACGCTCACGCCGGACAGCTCGCGCTCCCACGTGTGGCCGTCCCGGCTGGTGAGGATGCTCAGGTCCGCTCCCGGGTCGGTGCGCTGGTCGGCCGGACAGGGCGCCATCAGCGTCGTACCGGCGCTGCGGATCGGGCCCACCTCGCCCTGGCAGGGCGCGTCGTACTCCCGCCAGGTCTCGCCGCCGTCGTCGGTGAGCAGCAGCGAGCGCCGGTCGCTGTCCCGCTTGGTCGCGCGTACGACGAGCGTGTCGCCGAGCGCCACCATCTCGTCGGCGAACGCGTAGCCGGCCGGCAGCCGCACGGGCGTCCAGATGTCGACGGTGGCGGGCGAGCGCCACAGCCGCAGCGGCGTGCTCTGCATCGCGAACACCTGTGCGCCGGCGATCTCGACCGAGAAGGCCGCGCCGGGCCGGGCACCCTCGAAGTCCTTGCGGACCCATGAGGTGCCGCCGTCGTGGGTGCTCCACAGCTGCACGCCGTAGGCCCACGCCGAGCGGCCGTCGGGCCCGACGCGGATCGACTCGACCGGAGGCAGCCGGAGCCGTTCGGCCTCGGCGGGGTCGTCGAAGGCGATCTCTGCCACGGGCGACCAGCCCGACGAGCTCCCCTCGCGATAGATGCGCGAGCACAGCGTCGCGCTGCACCTTTCGGTGTCGACCCGCCACATCGCGCCCGGGCCGGGTCCGTCGAAGCCGGTGGTGCCCTCGGCCAGCGTCGGGCTGCCGTCCTCGGTGGCAGCGGTCACCGGACCACCGCTGGCGTCGGAGGTGGGTGACGGTGCCGGGAGAGAGTCGGTGCTGCGGTCGGGACCGGTGCCCACCAGGGTGACGACACCGGCGACGACCGCCGTGGTGAGGGCGACGGCCACCGCGGTCGCCGCGCCCCGCTGGCGGCGCCGGCGCGCGCCCCGGTGCACGTCGGCGAGGATCCGCTCGGCCTCGACCGATGCGCCCGGGTGCTGCAGCGCCCGCCGCAGCCGGTCCTCGAGGTCGCTCATCACGCGCCGCCGTTCGGGGTCTCGGGGTGCGCGGCCGGCGGGGCGGCCGGCGGGGTCTGGTCGGCCCGGTCGGCCCGGTCGGCCAGCAGGCTCCGGAGCTTCGCCATCGCCCGGCTCGCCTGGCTCTTCACGGTCCCGACGGAGACCTCCAGCGCGTTGGCGGTCTGCACCTCGGTGAGGTCCTCGTAGTAGCGCAGCACGATCACGGCCCGCTGGCGCGGCGGCAGCGCGGCGAGGGCGGCCCACAGCGCCGGGTCGGCGACGGGGTCGTCGTACGCCGTCTCCGGCACCTCCGCGGTGAGCCGCTCGCGGCGGAGCCGTCGCCACAGCGAGATGTTGCGCGTCACCATCACCTTGCGCACGTAGCCCTCGGGGTCGTCGGACTCGATCCGTCCCCACCTCACGAGCGTGCGCTCGAGGGCGTCCTGGACCAGGTCGGCGCCGGCCTGCTCGCTCCCGGTCAACGCCCGGCCGAGCCGCAGCAGCGAGGGCAGCCGACCGCGCACGAACGCGTCGAAGGCCTCGCTGTCCCGCTCCCGCACGCATGCGCCTTTCGTCCGTACGTGGCACCACGGATCCGTGGGACTTCCGACGGCGCCGAGGGTCGACGTGGTCAAGGTAGTACCGCCGTTCTGCGCAAGTCGCCTACTTGGAGGACGTCTGGCGCCGCTGGACGGTTGCACGGCTCCCGGCTCTGTTCGACACGGATCCGTCCGGCAGAAAGTCGGGTGAAGGCTGTCGGCGACCCGGTCTAGGGTCGTGCCATGGCACACGAGGGGGCACCGCAGGCGACCGAGCCGGTGCGCGTCGAAAAACCGGTCCGCGGACCTGCAGCCGGCCCGGCGGCGCCGTCGCTGGTCTCCGCGTCCGGCCTGCGCAAGGCGTTCGGTGACTTCGAGGCGGTGCGCGGGATCGACCTCGACGTGCGCGCCGGCGAGGCGTTCGGGTTCCTCGGGCCCAACGGGGCCGGCAAGTCCTCCACGATGCGGATGATCGCGGCGGTGTCCCCGCCGACCGGGGGAGAGCTGCGCATCCTGGGCATGGACCCCGCCTCCCAGGGCCCGCAGATCCGCGGCCGCATCGGCGTCTGCCCGCAGGAGGACACGCTCGACAACGAGCTCAACGTGCTCGACAACCGCGTCGTCTACGGCCGCTACTTCGGGCTGTCGCGTCCCGAGTCGACGGCGCGTGCCGAGGAGCTGCTGGAGTTCTTCGCGCTCGCGGAGAAGGCGAGCGCGAAAGTGGAGTCGCTCTCCGGCGGCATGAAGCGCCGGCTGACGATCGCCCGGTCGCTCATCAACCGGCCCGACCTGCTGCTGCTCGACGAGCCGACCACCGGGCTGGACCCGCAGGCCCGGCACACGTTGTGGGACAAGCTGTTCCGGCTCAAGCAGGAGGGCGTCACCCTCGTGCTGACCACCCACTACATGGACGAGGCCGAGCAGCTGTGCGACCGGCTCGTCGTGATGGACAAGGGCCGGATCGCGGCCGAGGGCTCGCCGCTGGAACTGATCCGCGAGCACTCGACCCGGGAGGTGACCGAGCTCCGGTTCGGCGTCGGGCACCACGAGGCGCTCGCCGAGCAGCTCGCCGATGTCGCCGAGCGCATCGAGGTGCTGCCCGACCGGCTGCTGCTCTACACCGGCGACGGGGAGCATGCCCTGGCCCGGGTGCGCGAGCGGGGCCTGGACCCGGTGGCGGTGCTGGTACGACGCTCCACGCTCGAGGACGTGTTCCTCCACCTCACCGGCCGGACGCTGGTGGACTGATGAGCCTCGACGCCTCCACTCCGGCTCCGGGGCGGCTGACGATGATCGCCCGGCAGACCGACTACTGGCTGACGGTCTACCGGCGCACCTGGCGGGGCTCGGTGATCAGCTCGTTCGTGATGCCGCTGTTCTTCGTGGTCGCGATGGGTGTGCTGCTCGGCGGCTTCATCGACAGCGGCTCGGCCGACCTGGAGGGTGCGCCGTCGTACCTCGCGTTCGTCGCGCCGGGCCTGGTGGCCGCCCACGTCATGCAGATCGCGGTCGGCGAGGTGACGTGGCCGGTCTTCGGCGCGATCAAGTGGCACAAGAGCTACCTCGGCATGGCCGCGACGCCGCTCTCGCCGGTGGACATCGTCGCGGCGCACCTGCTGTTCGTGGTGTTCCGGCTCGCGACGACGTCCGCGGTGTTCCTGCTCGTGATGGCGCCGTTCGGGGTGTTCACGTCCGTCACCGGCACGATCCTGGCGTTCCTGGTGACGCTGCTGGTGGGCATGGCGTTCGCGACCCCGGTCTACGGCCTCAGCGCCGGCCTCAAGGACACGACCGCGTTCGCCGTGATCTACCGGGTCGGGATCATCCCGATGTTCCTCTTCTCGGGTGCGTTCTTCCCGGTCTCCAACCTGCCCGACTCGATCGAGTGGGTCGCCAAGGTGACACCGCTGTGGCACGGGGTCGACCTGACCCGCATGCTGACCCTCGGTCAGGTCGAGACCGGGCCCGCCCTGGTCCACCTCGCCTACCTGCTCGTCCTCGCCGGCGCGGGCATGTGGTGGTCGGTGCACCGGCTGACCCGCA
>JBQCEF010000193.1:0-9462 GCA_051960495.1 Nocardioides sp.
CGCAGCGGCGGTCCCGACGGCTCCGGCTGCACCGGCCACGGATCCTGTTGCGCAGCAGACCCGGGTCCTCGCCGCCGTCGGCACCGCCGCCGACCGCAGGGCCGCCGACCGCCCGGCCCGCGAGCGCCGCCGGCCGGCCTGGTTGCCGTGGGCGGGGGCCACCTTCGGACTGCTGCTCGTCGTCGTGCTGATGTCGTCGGTCACCCACGGCAGCGGCGTCCCGGCCGCCGGTGCCGCGACCGAGGAGCAGAGCCCCGCCACGACCTCCTCCTCGGCCGCCGCGAGCGAGCGGCCGACGGTGCGGGTCCGCGCAGCGGACTACGTGGGTCTCCCCGCCGCCGAGGCGAAGCGCCGGCTCGAGGACCGTGGTCTGCGGGTCACCGAGCGGAAGGTCGCGAACCGCGAGGGGCGCCCGGCCGGCACCGTCGCCGACGTCGACCCGACCGGTCGGCTCCGCGAGGGCACCCGGGTGACGCTGGACGTGTGGGGCGACCCGGTGGTCGCGCAGCCGAAGCCGCCGAAGAAGAAGGCCGCTGCCAAGCCCAAGCACATGCCGAAGCACGCCGGGCCGGGCAAGCACGACCACAAGCCCGGTCCGAAGGGACACAAGAAGAAGGGTCACTAGTGAGCAACGGAACCGACGGGGACCGCCCACTCATCGGCGGCCGCTACGAGGTCGGCGAGCTGCTGGGCCGCGGCGGCATGGCCGAGGTGCGCAAGGGCAACGACCTGCGCCTGGGCCGGGTCGTGGCCATCAAGCGCCTGCGCACCGACCTCGCCAGCGACGCGACCTTCCAGGCCCGCTTCCGCCGCGAGGCCCAGTCGGCCGCCTCGTTGAACCACCCGGCGATCGTGTCCGTCTATGACACCGGCGAGGAGCTCTCCACCGACGGCACGCACGTGCCGCAGCCCTACATCGTCATGGAGTACATCGCCGGCCGCACGCTGCGCGAGATCCTGCGCGAAGGGCGCAAGATCCTCCCCGAAAGGGCCCTGGAGATCACCGCCGGCGTGCTCGCCGCGCTCGACTACAGCCACCGTGCCGGGATCGTCCACCGCGACCTCAAGCCGGCCAACGTGATGCTCACGCCCTCCGGCGACGTGAAGGTGATGGACTTCGGGATCGCGCGTGCCGTCGCGGACGCCTCCTCGACCATGACGCAGACCGCGGCCGTGGTCGGCACTGCGCAGTACCTGTCACCGGAGCAGGCACGCGGCGAGACGGTGGACTCCCGCAGCGACGTCTACTCCACCGGCTGCCTGCTCTACGAGCTGCTCACCGGCCGGCCCCCGTTCGTCGGCGAGAGCCCCGTCTCCGTCGCCTACCAGCACGTGCGCGAGCAGGCCGCCCCGCCGTCGTCGCTGGACCCCGAGCTGCCGCCCGAGGTCGACCAGATCGTGATGAAGGCGCTGGCCAAGAGCACCGACGAGCGCTACCAGAGCGCCGCCGCCATGCGCGCGGACATCGAGCGGTTCCTCGCCGGCAAGCCGGTCGCTGCGCCCGTCGTACCGGCGGCGGGGGCGGCGACGTTCGCACCGACGGACTCGCCCGACGACGCGACCTCGATCTTCAACGGCAGCCAGGTCCCCGAGGAGGACCGCAAGCAGAAGCGATGGCCGCTCGTGCTGCTCGCGCTCGGCATCCTGGCGCTGATGGTCGCCGCAGCCGTCTTCGGCGGACGGCTGTTCAGCTCGCCGGGCGAGCAGAACTCGGTCCCGTCGGTCACCAGCATGAAGCTCAAGCAGGCCAAGGCCCGGATCGAGGACGCCGGGTTGAGCGTCGGACGGATCGACCGCGAGGCCTCGGAGGACGTCGCCAAGGGACGGGTGATCGCCCAGGACCCCGACCCGCTCACGCTGCTCGACCCGGGCGCAGAGGTCGACCTCACGGTGTCGACCGGGTCCCCCGACGTCGTCGTCCCCTACGTGGTGGGCAAGAACCGGGACGAGGCCAGGCAGATCCTCGAGGACGCCGGTCTCGAGGTGAAGATGGTCAAGGAGCAGTCCGACGAGCCGCGTGACGTGGTCACCCGGACCGACCCCGAGCCGGCGGAGAACGTCTCCAAGGGCAGCCAGGTCACCGTCTACTACTCGGCCGGTCCCAAGGAGGTCCCGAGCGTGGTGGGGATGACCCAGGAGAAGGCCACCCGGGTGCTGAAGAAGGCCGGCTTCGAGGTCGACGTCACCTACGACTCCGACACGGTCGCCGAGAAGGGGCAGGTGCTCAAGCAGAGCCCCGACGCCTACACCGAGCAGCCGCAGGGCACGCGGGTGCTGCTGACGGTGTCCTCCTACGAGGAGCCCTCACCGACACCGTCCGAGGAGCCCTCGCCGAGCGAGACCCCGACGACGCCGAGCCCGAGCCCGAGCGCGTCCGAGAGCGGCGGCGGCCCGCTGGGCTAGCCTCCCCCGCGGACACGCGGCTCAGGTGCCGCTGTCGTCGGTGGAGGCGAGCCCGCCGGCGGGCCGGGCGTAGCTGAGCCCGGTGGAGCCGCTGTAGGCGGGCAGGTCGAGGCTGGGCTCGACCTGCACGTCCCAGCCGAGACCGTAGTCGGAGACGTCCTCGAGGTAGAAGCCGATGTAGGGGCTGGCGTTGACCGCGTCGAGCATCTCCGAGACCGGACCGATCGCGGAGATGCGGTACGGCGGCGCGTAGGGGACGTCGTGCAGCACCACCGAGTTGCCGACGCACCGGATGCCGGTGGTGGAGACCACCCGCTGGTCCTGGATCGTCATCGCCTCGGCACCGCCCTCCCACAGGGCGTTGGCGACCGCCTGGATGTCCTGCTGGTGGACGACGAGGTTGCGCACCTCGTCCTCGGGGACGTTGTCCTGCATCGACTTCGGCGCGTCGGTCAGCGTGATCGTGAGGCCGGGGCCGGTGACCGGGTCGAGCCCCGCGGGCCCACGCAGGGCCTGGGCCTCCTCCTGGGCCGACCCGGCACTGGTCTTGGCCAGCGAGGCCGTGAGCCCGTCGACCTCCGCCACGAGGTCCGCGTGCCGGGCGCGCAGTCCCTCCAGCTCGCGCGTCTGGCTCGCGGCCAGGCCGGCCAGGTCGTCGATCCGCCCGGCGGTGCCGGTCAGGTCGGTGCCGCCCGAGCTGACGGCGCTCGTGACGAACAGGACGCCGGCGACCCCAAACGCGGCAGGCGCGGCCACCCGCCACCACACCGGCCGGGAGACCGGTCGTCCCCTGCGCGGGGCAACGGCGTCCACCAGCCGGCGGCGCCAGGGCAGTCGGTGGTCGGGGGCAGCCATGCTCGATGCGCTTTCGTGGAGAGGAGTGGTCACGACTACGCTAACCCAGGCACCCAGCCCGCGCGCACCGGTCGCGCGGACCGCACCGTCCTCGAGGAGCACCCGTGTCCAAAGCCACGCCCCGCACCGCCCCTGGTGCGACCGCCCCTGCCCTCTCGCTGCCGCGGACCGTCGGTGCGGCGCTGCTCGTCGTGGTGGGCATCGTGTGGATGGCGGTCTACATCAACGTGGCCCAGGACGGGACGTCGCTGACGTGGATGGGCGACCTCCAGCGCTGGAACTTCCTGATCGGCTTCGGCCTGATCTTCCTCGGGCTCGCCGTGGCGGGACACCCGAGCACCCCGCTCGGCCGCGGCCGCGGTGTGGTCGTGGGGATGCTCGGCTCGTTCCTGATCGGCCTGTTGTGGATCGTGCTCTACTACATCACCGGCCAGGACCTCTCGGTCCCGGTGATGAAGAACCTCGGGCAGTACAACCTCATGGTCGGCATCGGCTTCATGGCGGTCGGCTTCGTCTACGCCACGCGCTGGGAGTAGGCCGCCCCGTCACCCCACTGAACCGGTGCCGAACCTATGGTTGCGGCCCCGGTTCTGTGCATCTCGGGACGTCGAGGCGCTCGCTTCCGAGCACGGTGCACACCCGAATCACACCGGTGGAATTCATCCACAGCCTTTATCCCCAATGTGGAAACACCGGTCAGGGGCAAGGGCCGGCGGTTCCTGCATCTGCGGGCAGGGTCCTACCCCCGGCCACGTGACCTCAACCACGCGCCGGGGAACGGTCTGGACCAGGGCCTCAGCCGGTGAGCACGGCGGTGCGCGCCACGATCGCGGCGAGCACGACCACGGCGAAAACGACGCAGCCGGCGAGCTGCCAGCGCGATCGCGACGCCTTCGGTGCGTAGGCGAAGAGGGCGCCCAGCACCAGGCCGCCCACGAACCCGCCGACGTGGCCCTGCCAGGAGATGTGGGGGACCAGGAAGGTCAGCACGAAGTTGAACGCGATCCACGGCAGGATCGCCGAGACGCTGCCGTGCACCTTGAACGCGATCACCACGAGTGCGCCCATCAGGCCGAAGATCGCGCCCGAGGCGCCGAGGGTGGGGGTGTTCGTCGCCGACAGCCAGTAGACGGCGGCGCTCCCGGCGAGCCCGGAGAGGAGGTACACGGCGAGGAACCGCGCCCGGCCGAGGATCAGCTCGAGCTGGGGACCGAGCACCCACAGCGCCATCATGTTGAACCCGATGTGGAACAACGAGACGTGGGTGAAGGCCGACGTGGCCAGCTGCCAGTAGGCGCCGTCGGCGACGCCGGGGACGAACTGGCGCGCCCCGTCGATGATCGCGTCGGCGCCGCGCGGGATGAGGACGAGGCGGTAGTACCAGTGGCTGCCGCCCCCGCCGGTCGCGATGAGGAGCAGCCACACCGCGAGGTTGAGCGCGATGAGCACCTGGGAGGTCAGGGCCGGGTTGTCCGACCGCTTGCCGCCGTACGCGTTGGTGGCCTGCCGGGTGGAGCGGGCGCCGTCACGCACACAGTCCGGGCACTGGAAGCCCACCGACGCCGGGTTCATGCAGTCGGGACAGATCGGGCGCTCGCACCGCTGGCAGCGGATGTGCGTCTCCCGGTCCGGGTGGCGGTAGCAGACCGGGACGCCCTGCTCGGGCGTCCCGGGCTGCGGTGCCGGAGGGGTGCTCATGGCGTGGTCAGCGCTGCTCCACCTGCACGGTCTCGATGACGACCGGCTCGAGCGGACGGTCGCCGGGACCGGTGGGCGTGGTGCCGATGGCGTCGACGACCTTGCGGCTCTCCTCGTCCTCGACCTCGCCGAAGATGGTGTGCCGGTTGTTCAGCCAGTCGGTGGGGACCGTGGTGATGAAGAACTGCGAGCCGTTCGTGCCCGGCCCGGAGTTGGCCATCGCGAGCAGGTAGGGACGGTCGAACTGCAGCTCGGGGTGGAACTCGTCCTTGAACGTGTAGCCGGGGCCGCCGGTGCCGGTCCCGAGGGGGCAGCCGCCCTGGATCATGATGTTCGGGATGATCCGGTGGAAGCCGTGGCCGTCGTAGAAGCGGCCGGTGGTCTTCTGGCCCGACTGCGGGTCGGCGTACTCCTGGGTGCCCTCGGCCAGCCCGACGAAGTTCTGCACGGTCTTCGGTGCGTGGTTGGGGAACAGGTGGATGACGATGTCTCCACGGTTCGTCTTCAGCGTTGCGTACGTCTCGGCCACGAGGCGCCTTCCTGGTCGGTGGGTCGGTCACCGGGCGACGACCCGTGGCCGTCGGCGACGCCTCCGATCCTCCCACGGCGGCCAAGGTGAGCCTGCGGCGGTGGGGGTTTGATTCCGAGACCGACGGGGGCATGATCGGGCTCAGATCGGGCACAGTCGAGCCACGAAGACGAGAGGGGCTTTGGAAGACGATGCCGAAGACCAAGACCAAGCAGATCCGCGACCACGCGAGCGACCTGGGCAGCCGGATCGGGCCGACGGTCGAGAGTGCCCGCGACAAGGCAGCGCCGATGTTGGCCGAGGCCCGCGAGAAGGCCGCCCCCGTCCTGGCGGAGGCCCGCGAGAAGGCGGCGCCGTTGCTGGCCGACGCGAAGGAGCGCAGTGCGCCCGCGCTGGCCGAGGCCAAGGACCGGCTCACCCACGACGTGCTGCCGGTGCTCACCGCGGCGATCGCCGCGGCCGACAAGGCCACCGAGGACGTCCGCGAGGAGACCTCCAAGCGTGGCAAGGCCGCCGTCGCCGCGCTCAAGGGCGAGGTCGAGGCCCCGAAGAAGAAGCACCGGCTGCGCCGACTGCTCGTCGTGCTCGGCCTCGGCGCCGTCGCGGCCGCGGTGGCCAAGAAGCTCTCCGAGCGCGAGCCGACCACCGCCTGGCAGTCCTCCTACACCCCGACACCGGCGGCGGCCGGCGCCACCGACAACGGCGGGGCCCACCGTGCCGACGCCGACGACCAGGGCGGCGCCTCGCCCGACGTGGCCGCGGCCGACGCCGCCGCCGCACCCCACCCGGCCACCACGCCGGACAACCCGGCCGAGACCATCGACGTCTCGAAGGACTAGCCGAGAGCCCTTCAGTGAGGCCCGCGGGGAGACCCCGCGGGCCTCACTGCTGCCCGGACGGTGTGCCGGCCCGCTGTCGCCGGGTACGACGCACGTGCGGCGGGAGGTCCACGGGCCGGTGCTCGTCGATCCAGGCGTCGATCTGCTCCCACCACGAGAACAGCCAGTCGATGCGGGCGTCCCGGTCCTCGGGGATCTCCTCACGCGGGACCCGCCACCACCGCATGATGATCTGCTTGTCCATCGGGATCTCCCGCCAGACGTCGGCCACGGTGAGCATGTGGTCGAGGCCGGTGTGGGCTACCAGCACGACGTCGGCGTCCGGGGCGGCGTCGAGCGCGGCGAGCAGGCCACCGGGACGGGGTGCGAGCACGTTCTCCATGCGGTCCGCCCGCTGCGCCATCGCCTCCAGGCCGAGCCGGCGCAGCTTGTCGATCGCGCGCTGCCGGCGCTCGGGGGTGAAGTTGCCGCCCTCGGGGAAGATCACGAACGCGTCGTTGTCGTCGAGCCCCCGGGCCAGCGCGCCGACCTCGGCCTCGAGGTCGACGCCCTTGTGCGGAGAGATGAACCGGCTCGGCAGCCGGTTGAGGATCACGTCGATCGCCGGGTCCCAGGCGATGGTGTCCTTGAGCACGACGCGGGGCTCACGGCCGTACCAGTGCATCAGCGCGTACATCAGCGTGAACGAGTCACCGGGGCCGGCGTGGCGGCAGCACACCAGGAGCGGCTCGCCGGGGTAGGCGTCCGGCGCCGGCCCCTCGGTCAGGATCTTCAGCCGCAGCACGCGCCGCGCCTCGCGGAAGAACACCACGAGGTAGGTCTGCACGATGTCGTAGTGGATCCGCTCGAAGAACGGGCGGCGGATCCAGGTCCCGAAGCCGGAGGCGATCCAGAGCCCGAACAGCTCCACGAGCATCAGGCTCTCGAGCACCAGGTGCATGAGCACGAGCGACAGCAGCCGCAGCGGCCGCAGCCGGCCGGGCACGACGGGGGAGAGCACCGTGGCGACGAGCAGCCACACCGGGATCGTGCTGAGCAGGAGCACGGTCAGCGCGATCACCGCCGGCGCGAGCACCACCCGGCGGAACAGCCCGGTCACAGGTGCTCCTCGAGGTAGTCGACCGAGGCGCGGTAGGCGGCGTCGATCCGGCGCGTCACCGCGCGGAAGTCGCGGTAGGACAGCAGGCTGTCGTCCCCCGGCAGGCCGCCCCCGGTCGGCAGCACGTGGGCGACGACGTCGGGCGGCAGCGCAGCCATCTCGCGGTGGAACCGGTGCCGGCGGGCGATCTCGAAGGAGACCCGGGCGACCTCCCACGGCTTGCGCGGCGGCACGAGCGGGCGGTCCACCCGGCCGACCTGGAGCACGAAGATCCGGTCGGCGCCGCACTCGACCGCCCGGCCGACCGGGATCGAGTTGACGATGCCGCCGTCGAGGTAGTGCTCGCCGTCGACCACGGCGGGGCGCAGCAGTCCGGGGACGGCGGCGCTGGCCACGACCGCGTCGACGACGCGGCCCTCGGTGAACCAGTGCTCGGCCGCGCGCTCGATGCTGGCCGCGCAGCACTGGAACTCCACCGCGAGGTCGGCGAAGGTGCGCTCGCCGAGCTCCTGCCCGAGCCGCTCCCGCAGCGGCTTGCTCGAGTGCAGGTGCGTCCCGGTGCGGACCGCGCGGGTCACCTGGCGGACCGGGTTGTCGCCGTACACCTCCTTGCTGGCCGCGGCGCTCTCCCACAGCCCGAGCAGGCGCTCGACGACGCCCTCGCCGGGGTCCGCGGCCACCAGGGCCCCGTTGAGCGCGCCGACGGAGGTGCCGAGCAGGAGGTCGGGACGCACACCTGCCTCGAAGAGGGCCCGCAGCATGCCGACCTCCACCGCGCCGAGCAGACCGCCTCCGCCGAGTACGAACGCGGTCCGGGTGCTCACGAGGCGGCGGGGACCCGCTGGGCCGCGCGGACGCGGGCGGTGGCGCGGTGCTCGGCCCAGAACGACAGGACCGGGACGGTGCCGCAGACGAGCGTGGTGAGCGTGAAGACCACGTCCCACTTCTCCCGGCGCGCCAGCAGGAACGCCATCACCAGGAAGATCATGTACAGCCACCCGTGGGCGATGCCGAGGTAGGTGGTGATCCACTCGCCGGTGTGCTGCCAAGACGTGCCGTCGGGGGCGAGGTACTTCAACGGGACACCGACGAGGACCAGCACGATCAGCAGGACGCCGACGACGTTGGCCATCACCCGGTAGCGCAGCAGAGCGTCTTTCACACCGACGACGGTATCCCAGCGTCGCCGGGCGCCGGCTCGCCACCCGGGCGGCGGTCGAGCTCGTCGCGGACCCAGCGACCCCACAGGAAGAGTGCGAACCCTCCGAACACCCACCACTCGATCGCGTAGAGCAGGTTGCGCAGCTTGGTGGTCACGTCGGGCTTGGGCAGCGAGTCGGGCGTGACGGCGCTCAGCGACTCCGCCGGCGCGCCGTCGCGGGCGATGACGTAGCCGCCGTACAGGTCCTGGTCGACGTGCTGGATGGCGCTGGCGATCCGCATCTCGGGGATGACGTCGTCGCGCGGGTCGGGGTCGGGAATGCCGGAGCCCTCGCCGGGCTGCAGCCAGCCGGTGATCTCGACGCGACCGTCCGGCGGCGGTGGGACCGCGCCGGCCGACGGCGCCCAGCCACGGACCACGAGCATCGCGGGGGCCCGGTCACAGCTCGCGCGCGCCGCACAGATCGCCACCGGGGTGACGGCCCACACCCCGGTGCGTCCGTCGAGGCGGCGGTCGGAGACCAGCACGGTGCTCTGCGGCACCCACACGCCGGCGAAGGTGACCGGGCGGCCGACCTGGTCGGCGGGGAACGGGCCGTCCGGGGTCATCACCTGCTCCAGCGGCAGCGCGGCCGCGTTCGCCAGGTCACGCGCCTCGAGGTTACGGCCGGTCTGCCACGCGTCGAGCTGCCAGAGGCCGAGCAGCACCGCGGCCGTGACGGCGACCGCCCCGAGCACGTGCAGCCCCAACATCCGGGGCGCGACCAGAGTCCGCAGCGCGGACGCCCGGCCGGCACGAGGCGCGGGCGCGGACGGCTGGGCGGGCGACGGCATGTGGCGAGCCTACGGCTGTGCCAGGATGCCCCAATGCTCCAAGG
>JBQCEF010000194.1:0-2693 GCA_051960495.1 Nocardioides sp.
TATTCCCCCCCCCCGGTTGATCTTATAATCCCTTTATAACTCCCTTTACCCCCCTACCCCCTCACCCCGGCACCTACGGGCGGTTGCGACGCCGGGTGTGGCCCGAGCTGGGGCGGCTGCCCGGCCAGACGGCGGCGCCCGACGGACCCGTGGACCTGCACGCGATGTTCGTGATGCACCACGCCTTCCGCCGCGACCTGATCGCCTTCGCCGCCGCGGCCGAGGCCACCCCGGCCGCGGACCGTGACACCTGGCGCCTGCTCCAGCGGCGCTGGGAGCTGTTCGCGACGGTGCTGCACCACCACCACTCCGGCGAGGACGCGGGGCTGTGGCCGGTGCTGCTCGAGCGCTCCGACGAGGCCGGGCGGGCCACCCTCGAGGCGATGGAGGCCGAGCACGCCGAGATCGACCCGCTGCTCGCCGGCTGCGCCGACGGGTTCGACCGGATGGCGCAGGCCGCCGACGACGACGCCCGCCGCGCGCTCGCCGTACGCCTCGTCGCCACCCGGGAGCGGTTGGCCCACCACCTGCGCCACGAGGAGACCGACGCGCTGGTGCTGGTGCAGCAGCACCTGACCGACCAGGAGTGGCGCGACCTCGAGGAGGAGCACTTCCGCAGCGACCTGTCACCGAAGGAGCTGTTCACGCTGGTGTCGTGGGCGGCCTACGGCATCGGGGACCAGCAGCGTCGGGACGTGCTGGCGAAGACCGGGCTGCCGTTCGTGGTGCTGTGGCGGCTCGGTCGCCGCCGGTTCGCCCGCAACGAGCGCCGGACGTTCCGGTACGTCGCGGCCGGCTGACCGGCCGGCTCAGAACCCGTAACGGTCCCGCTGGCCGGCGAACCACTCGCCGGCCAGCGGGATCCGCCACTCCCGGCACAGCCGCTCGGCGTCGTCCGCGTGGCGAGCCGCGATCTCCCGCTCGCCCGTGGCCGCCGCCGCCATCGCGAGGAAGGCGTCGACCGGCCCGAGTGCGCTGCCGGAGCCCGCGCACGCCATGGTGCCCGCGTGGGGAGCCAGAAGCCGGTACGTCGTCGCCGCGAGCTCCTGGTCCTCGAGCGCGAGGGCCGCCTCGGCGCCCAGCGCCCACGGCAGCAGCGCGAACCAGGTGTCCCCGCCGAGGTCGATGTCGTGGTCGGCGCGGAAGGCACGCGCCTCCTCGAGCCGGTCGCAGCGGACCAGCAGCGTCAGGATGGCCGCGTCGAGCGGGAGCACCTTGCGGCCGCCCATCACCCGGATCAGGTCGAGCACCTCGTCGTGCCTACCGCGCCACATCCGCGTCGCGAAGTAGGCCCCGGCCAGGGCATCGTCCTGCTGGGCTAGCCCCATCCGGTCGCCGGTCTCCTGCAGGTGCGCCATCACAGCCTCCGCGCGCTCGTGCTCCCCGCGCATCGACAGCCTGGGCACCTCGCGACTGTCGAGCACCACGCGCGCGTTGTGGTTGCGCGGCTCCTCCGCGCCGGCGCGCGCCGCCGAGACGAACTCGTCCATCCGGTCCACGTCACCGAGCTCGGCGGCCACCACGGCGCATACCGTCTGGGCGGTGACCAGCGCCCGCCGGTCACCGGTCCGCTCGGCGATCGAGAGTGCCTCCCGGGCCCAGCCGTCGCGTCGGCGGACCGTCGCCGGGCGCCAGGTCGCGACGAACGCGTTCTGGCAGGCGGACAGCAGCAGCTGGGGGTCGCCGAGCCTGCGGGCCATCGCGACGGCCTCCTCGGCGAGCGCGTCCCGTTCGCGCGCCGAGACCCCGTAGTAGAGCTCTCCCGCCAGCGCCAGCATCGCGCGGCAGCGCAGCTCGTTGTCGCTGGTCGGCAAGCGGTCCAGCAGCCCGCGGAGGGCGGCGACGACGACCGGGTCGACCTCGCCGTGGTGCGCCGACTGCCACAGCGCGTCGGTGCTCGTCATCAGCGCCACCCGGGCGATCAGCTCGTCGTCCCCGAGCCGCTCGGCCACGGCGAGGGCACGGTGCACGACGGGGCGCAGGTTGATCCAGTCCCCGGTGGCCTTGTCGGCGGTGCCCAGGTCGACGAGCAGGTCGAACTCGTCGTACGTCGAGGCGGCGGGGTCGGCGGCCAGCGCCACCAGAGCGCTGCTGAAGAGCTCGATCGCGTCCTCGTAGGCGTTGAGCCGGAGTGCCTCCAGCCCGGCCGACCGGTCCGCGCGCCACGCCTTGTCGGCGTGGCCGGGCCCCGCGCCGTGCCAGTGCCGGGCGACCTCGCCCTCGCGGCCGGCGACCCCGGCCAGCGCCTCGGCGATCCGGACGTGCCACCGCGCCCGGCGCGTCGCCGAGGTGCGGGCGTAGACGGTGTCGCGGACCAGGGCGTGACCGAACCGGAACCGGTCGACGCCGTCCTCGCGGACCAGGCCCGCCCCGACGGCGACGTCGAGCGCGTCCAGCACGGTGTCCTCGTCGAGACCGGCCGCGGTGCACAGCGTCGCCAGGTCGAAGTCCCGGCCGATGACCGCAGCGGCGACCAGGACGCCACCGACTCCGTCGGGGAGCCGCTCGAGTCGCCGCGCCACGACGTCCGCGACACCGTGGGGCGGGTTCTCCTCGGCCAGCAGCGCCTCGAGATCGCCGTCCTGGCCGGCGAGCCGGGCGTACTCCAGCAGGAAGAACGGGTTGCCGTCGGTACGCCGGCGCAGCGCGGCGGCCTGCTCGTCCGAGGGGCGGGTGTCGGCCACCGCCTCCAC
>JBQCEF010000195.1:0-6690 GCA_051960495.1 Nocardioides sp.
GCCTTGAGCGGCTCGGATGTTCTCGGTGAGCTCCTGGAGCTCCGGGGACAGGTCGCGGCCACGGGTCATGTCCACCATCACGAGGGCCTGGGCATGGTGGGGGATCATCTCGGTCGCGAACTCGACGTCGGCGCTGTTGAAGACGTCGCCGTTGGTGGCGGTCTGCTCGGCCATGGCCTGCTCGGACTCGCCGTCGTCGCCGCAGGCCGCGAGCGTGAACGTCAGAGCGGCTGTCGTGAGGACGGCAGCGAGCTTCTCGGGAAGGTGGTTCATGTGATTCCTTGTCAGGTCGAAGTCACTGGGGGAGGCGAGGGGGAACGCGGCGTCTCGAGTGGTGACGGCAGGTTCCACGCCGCTCAGCAACGCTGGACCGACAAGGCGAACAGTGACGGCGGTCGTCCGTGCCGACGGGCCCGAGCCGGCCGACGTGCGGTCAGCACGGCTCCGTCCGCCGCTCGGCGGACGGTGAAGCCTCTTCCACGGAGTAGTGCGAGGCCGAGTCCCACGAGCAGTACGGCGAGGCACATGCCGGCCGCACCAACCAGCTCACCGTCCGAATCGTCAGAGATCGCCCTGCCCGCTGCGGCGGCTACGGTCGGCTCGGCCATGGACACGTGGGTGACCGTGCGGTCACCAGGCGGACTTGCTGCTGACGGCGCACCGGCGAGATGGCCGCCGTGGGTGCTTCCTGGAGAGGCGAGCCCATGCATCGTGATGAGGCCCAGCAACGCCGCGACAGCGAGCAGCCGCCGCAGCGCGCCCCGGTCCTGGAGGCGATGTCCGTTGGTCATCACGCGTCGGTCTAGAGGCCGCGTTCAGGGGCCGAACGCTCCCGGAGCTGGCGCTGCGTGGGGGATCGCCGCGTCAGGGCGCGTGTCAGTCCGATGGTGCTGACCCGTTTCAGGAATACCCGGATGGGTATCAAGGCGGCGTCAGTCAGCTGCCCCCGCGAAGGAGAATCGTGAGCCCCACCAGCATCGACGCCATCTACCTCGTCGCCGGACCCGGTGGCGTGGGGGAAACGGGTTCGGGTCTGATCTCGGGCACGAGCTGGCTGATCGGGGCGGTCTTCTTGGCTCTTCTCATCGCTGTGGGCTGGTGGAGCACCACGAAAAGGAAGCGGTGAGACGCCACTGGCTCCTCACGCGGACGCCGAGGTGGGTTCGTCGGCCCGACCCGTGAGCGGGCGGGGCTCCTGCGGCGCAGGCGCCGTCAACGAGGCGATCTCACGCACCGCGCTGTCGAGTGCATGCAGGTGGCGCAGCGCCGACGAGCACAGCGAACATTCGCGCCCGGCGAGGCTCTCGCACTGCCGGTGCAGGGCCTCCAGCTCGGCGTCGCTGCTGGGCAGCTGCGACGCATCGGCCCCGGCGTCGAAAGCCGTGCGCACGGCCCGGACCGTGGCCACCACCGCGGCGAAGGCGGCGCTCGTCGTCCCGGCGCGCTCAGCTGCGGATGCCAGACCCGTCGCGGCCGCGCTGACCCTCGCGAGCGCCCGTCCGTGGTGCTCGCAGGCGCCGGCGACCAGCACCAGCCTGCGCAGACCCGTGCGGTTGGTGATCCCGGCCCACCGGCCGGTGAGCGGGTCCGCGGTGGCCCGCAACGTGTCCATGGCGGAGCGCAGGTCGCGCGCCCGGCTCAGGACGGTCGGAGTGGCGGCGCGCTCGACCTCGCCGGTGATCGTGCGGCCGGCCGAGTCCAGCAGCTCCTCGAGTGACTCCAGGAACGCCCCGACATCCTCGGACGCCTTACTCCGGGCGCTCTGGGGAAGGATGAGGAACGCCGCCAGGGCGCCCGCGCCGGCGCCGACGACAGTCTCCTCGAGGCGCACCAGCAGCAGGTCGACGCTGAACATGCCCATCAGCCCGTAGAGCAGCCCGAGCATGGTGGTGATGAAGAACATCATCCAGGCGATCGAGATCTGCAGCAGGTAGATGCCCAGGAAGACGCAGAGCGCGATGACCACCAACGAGAGCATCGTGTTCCCGCCCACTACGGAGGCGACCACCACGCCGGCGCCGACGCCCGCCAGCGTGCCCACGACCCGGAGCCAGCCCTTCTGCAGCGTCTCCTCGCGCGTGGACGTGCCGGTGAACACCACGAACGCGGCGATGACGGCCCAGAACCACCGCGTCGGCGAGACGAGCTCCCCGAGGGCGATCGCCACCACCGCCGCGACGGCCACCTGCAGCGCGGTGCGGCTCAGGTCGCGCCAGGGACTGTCGGGGCCCTCCTCCGAGCCGGCCTCGTCCGCCTGGCCGTCGTCCGCCATCGAGCCTCGACTCTCGGCCAGGTCGTCATCCTCCGCCGAGAAGCTCGTCGCCAGGTCGGTCTCGTCGGGGTGCAGCTCGGGCCACCAGGTGCGCCGCCACGCCTCGGCGCACCCGTGGATCGCCTCGGCCAGGATCGGGTCGACCCCGGCGCGGTCAGCAGCAGTGGCGTCGTACGGACGTGGGCTGGCCAGCTGGCTGCGGAGGTCGCGCAGCGCCGCGACCAGACCGCCGCGAGCCGCGGGCGTCGTCACTCCGTGGCGCCGGCGCTGACCGTACTCGCCGTGACCGGTCAGGGTGGCGACACACAGGGAGGTCACCCGCTCGAGGGCGAGCTGCATGTCGAAGACCCGCACGGCGAGCTCGTCGTTGTCGACGGTCGACCAGACGCGGTCCTCGGCATCCTCCAGCCGGGCCTCGGCAGCCCCGGCGGCCTCCGCGCACGCGAACACCCGCTGCCGCAGCCGGCTCCGGGCCCGCTCGTCCCACTGGCCTGACGCCGCGGCCTCGATCAGGTGGTCGACGCTGCGGCCGGCCCGCACGCGCCAGGCCGCCAGCTCCCGGCGCAGGTCCCGGTCGGGGTGGCGCGGCCGAAGCAGCGTCTTCACCGCCCAGGCGACAGCGGCCCCGACCGTGGCGCAGACCACCATCACCGGGAGGTCCGAGGGGGCAGCACGCACGAACAGCACCAGGAAGTAGGTGACGAACGAGACCATGCCGACAGCCAACCCGCGCCGGCCCCACCGCCTCAGGTAGACCGCTGCGACCATCACGGCGACGAACACGGCGTCGCTGACCAGCATCTGGCTGCGGAAGGTCGCCGCCAGCCAGGCGGACACCGCGACCCCCGGCACCATCAGGGCAGTGCTGACCGCCCGCGCGCGGGGCGTCGGGTCGTCGACGGCCAGCGAGGTGATCATCGCCACGACGACGCCCACGACGGCCACCGTGATCGGGGCGCCCCACGCACCGGCGATCGCGCCGACGGCCAACACGGTGAGGACCAGCGCGATCAGCGTCGTCGAGGCCAGGCGAAGCCGGCTGAAGGCGGGGTCGGACGCGGTGAGTAGCGTCCAGCCGCGCCTCAGGACCCGCACGTGACCACCCACCGCTTCCGCTGCCGACTTCTCGCAGCAGCCTATGGGGCCGGGCCCAGCACCGTTCCGTCCAGCGCGAGGCGCGGATGACCCCACGCGAGAAAGGTTCGGGACGTCAGCCCGACCGGCTCGGGTCTTTCGCCCCGTGTTCTGCTGTGTCCGACCAGGCACCGTGGGTCGCGATCGCGCCGAACCGCCGGCTGCGACCCGCACCACCGAGGGGACCCCATGAAGCGACTGATGCTCGCCGCCGCCGTCACCGCCCTGATCGCGACCGGCTGCGCCGCCACGGACGACACCGCGACCACCGAGCCGCCTGCCGCGGCAGCGAGCGCCACGACGCAGGGGTCGCCGGCTCCGCAGGCAGCGTGGGCGCTCCTGGCCGACTACGACCTGCAGGGCATGGACACCGTCGAGGTCATCGACCACCTCGACCGCCTCGGCGGGGCGGACCGGCCGGGCGACCTGATGGCCTCGGTCCGGCCCGGCGAGCTCCAGCTCTCCGCCGGCTCCGAGAAGGCCAGCCTCGCCATCCCCGCGGACCGCTTCTACCTGTCGATCGCGCCGTACGTCGACCACACCCACGACTGCTTCTACCACTCGCTCACCACCTGCACGGGCGAGCTCGCCGGCAAGGAAGTGGACGTGCGGATCGTCGACTCCTCCACCGGGTCGGTGCTGGTCGACGAGACGCGGACGACGTTCGCCAACGGCTTCACCGGCTTCTGGCTGCCGCGCGACATCAGCGGCACCGTCGAGGTCCGGTACGACGGCCTCGTCGCCCGGTCCGAGATCTCCACCGGCAAGGACGCTCCGACCTGCCTGACCACGTTGCACCTCGCCTGACACCGGCCGCGCCGCCCAGCGGCTCGGTTCGTCATTCTGTGGAATGATGGAACGACAACTGCGTCGAGGAGGGCAGACATGGCCACGGCAGGGACCCGTTCCGGGGCGGGGGTCGAGCTCGGGCTGCGCCAGAACGCTGCCCAGTTCGCCCTCCTGGTGGCCGTCAACGCCCTCGTCGGCGGCATGGTCGGGCAGCAGCAGACCGTGCTGCCGTTGCTCGCCGAGGACGAGTTCGGGCTCTCCGGCTACACGTTCATGTTCACCTACGTGGTGGCCTTCGGCATCACCAAGGCCACCGCCAACTACTTCGCCGGCACGTGGTCGGACCGTTACGGACGCAAGCCGGTCCTGATCACCGGATGGCTGTTCGCGATCCCGGTGCCCCTGATGCTGATCTGGGCGCCGAGCTGGGGCTGGGTCATCGCCGCCAACGTCCTGCTCGGCATCAACCAGGGGCTGACCTGGTCGACCACCGTGATCATGAAGATCGACCTCGTGGGCCCGAAGCAGCGCGGACTGGCCATGGGGCTCAACGAGGCTGCCGGGTACGGCGCTGTCGCCCTCACCTCCATGGCGGCCGGCTACCTCGCCGCACAGTACGGCCTGCGACCAGCGCCGTTCCTGCTCGGCCTGACCTACACCGCCCTCGCACTCGCCCTGTCCACGCTGGCGGTCCGGGAGACCCACCATCACGCCAAGACCGAGGCAGCCGGCCACGTCACGCGCGCCGACGGCATGCACGACCACCTGCACGCCGGCCTGAGCGACCGTGAGGTCTTCGTCCAGACGAGCCTCCGCGAGCCGGCCCTCTCCTCGGCGAGCCAGGCAGGACTGGTGAACAACCTGAACTTCGGCCTGTCGTGGGGACTCTTCCCGCTGCTCTTCGCGAGCTCGGGGCTCCGGGTCGGCCAGATCGGGCTGCTGTTCGCGCTCTACCCCGGGGTGTGGGGCGTGGGGCAGCTGTTCACCGGGGCGTTGTCGGACAGATGGGGCCGCAAGCACCTGGTCACCCTCGGCATGCTCACCCAGGCCACCGCACTGGCGGTGATCGCTGCCGCCGACTCCTTCACGCCCTGGGCCGCCGGCACCGTGCTCCTCGGCGCCGGGACGGCCATGGTCTACCCGACCCTGCTGGCCGCGATCGGCGACGTCGCCCATCCGGTGTGGCGCGGCCGGGCCGTCGGCGTCTACCGGGTCTGGCGCGACCTGGGATACGCGGTCGGTGCGCTGATGGGCGGCGTCGTGGCGGACCTGTGGAGCCTGCGCACCGCCGTATGGGTGGCGGCCGCCGTCAGCGTCCTCTCGGCGCTCGTCGTCGCCGTACGCATGTATGAGACGCACCCACGCACCGCCCTGGACGCGATGCCGAACGGGGAGGGCGACCATGGGTGAGCGCGCCGCCAAGGAGGCCCTGTACGCCGAGTTCGCAGCGGTCGGCAAGGCGCTCGCACACCCGAAGCGGCTCGAGCTGCTCGACCTCCTCGCCCAGGGAGCGCGCAGCGTCGACGAGCTCGCGGCCGCGGCCGCGGCGGGGATGAGCACCTGTTCGGCGCACCTGCAGATCCTGCGAGAGGCAGGCCTCGTCCAGGCACGCCGCGAGGGCAAGCGGGTCTTCTACTCCCTGGCCGGTGATGACGTGGCGGGCCTGTGGGACTCCCAGCGGCGCGTCGCCCAGGCCCACCGGCCGCACACCGAGATGGCCCGCCGGGCCTACCTGGGTCCCGACGACACCGAGGCCGTCGACACCGACGAGCTGCTGCGGCGGCTCGACAGCGGTGATGCGGTCGTGCTCGACGTCCGCCCCGGGCAGGAGTACGCCGGCGGCCACCTCCCGGGCTCGATCCACATCCCCTTGGAGGAGCTCGCCGCCCGGTTGTCCGAGCTACCGCCGGACCGCGAGATCGTCGCCTACTGCCGCGGCCAGTACTGCGTCCTTGCTCACGAGGCTGTGCGGCTGCTCAGCGCCGAGGGGCGCGCGGCCAGACGGGCCGCCGAGGGGATCCTGGAGTGGCGGGTCGCGGGCAGACGCCTGGTGCGCGACGGCGCCGCCTGACCGGCCCGGGCACGCCGGGATGACAGGATGCCGCCGTGACGATCATCGCCGCCGCTGACGGCTCAGCTCTCGGGAACCCCGGCCCTGCCGGCTGGGGCTGGTACGTCGATCCGTCCTGCTGGGCGGCGGGCGGCTGGGCCCACGGGACCAACAACATGGGCGAGCTCACCGCAGTGCTCGACCTGCTCCAGCAGAGCGCCCACCTCGACGACGACCTGCTCGTGTTCTGCGACAGCCTCTACGTCATCAACTCCGTCACGAAGTGGATGCGCGGCTGGAAGCGCCGCGGCTGGCGCAAGGGCGACGGCAAACCGGTGCTCAACGTCGAGATCATGCAGGCGCTCGACGTCGCCGTCACCGGCCGCAAGGTCGAGTTCCGCTGGGTCAAGGGGCACAGCGGCCACCCGCTCAACGAGGAGGCCGA
>JBQCEF010000196.1:0-5178 GCA_051960495.1 Nocardioides sp.
CGTCGCTCGTCGAGGCGCTCACGCTGATGTTCGAGGCGCTGTGGGACCGGGCGCTGGCCGTGCCCGGACTGGACGCCGCGGACGAGGAGGCCGAGCGCGCCAGTGACCGCCGGCTGCTGCTGGACCAGCTCGCCCGGGGTGCGAAGGACGAGCAGATCGCCCGCAGCCTCGGGCTCAGCCTGCGCACGGTCCGGCGCCGGGTCGCCGACGTGCTCGAGGAGCTCGAGGCGACGTCGCGGTTCCAGGCCGGGGTCGAGGCCGTCCGCCGCGGCTGGCTGTGAGGAGGCGCCCGGGTCAGCGGGGGAGGGCCATCTTGAACGCCTCCGGCTCCACCCGCCAGGTGCGGTTGCGCTCGGGCCCGTAGACCTCGCCGTCGGCGCTGCAGTAGAAGGACTGACCGGAGATCGACACCGTCGATCCCCGCAGGTACTTCACGTCCTCGCGCTGGTGGTGCTCGCCCTTGCGCAGGCCCAGCGCGTAGCCGAAGCGGGCCACCGGCCCCACGGCGAAGGAGATCATCACGTCCATCGTGCCGCTCTCGGGGTCGGCCTCGGGGGTGACCTCCGCGCCGCCGCCGACGGTCGGGCCGTTGCCGATCGCGACCATCAGGATCGGGTGCGCGAGGTCGGCGACCTCCTCGCCGTCCACCTCGATCCGCAGCCGCACGAACGGGGGGTTCACCGCGGCCATCGCGGCACCGATCGGGTAACCGATGCGGCCCAGGCGGCTCTTCCACTTGCCGGCCTTGCGGCTGGCCTGCGCGCCGACGCCGACGTGCACGTTGTTGACCACGATCTCGCCGGTGCAGTCCACCATCAGGTCCACCGGGCGCGGTTCGGCGTGCACGATCAGCTCGGCGGCCTCCTCGGGGTCCAGCGGGATCCCGGCGCCGCGGGCGAAGTCGTTGCCGGTGCCGAGCGGCAGCAGCCCGAGGACCGCGTCGGCCAGCTCGTTGCGGCGGTGCAGCGCGGCGACGATCGCGTGCAGGCTGCCGTCGCCGCCGGCCACGATCACCCGGCGGCCGCCCCGGCGGTGCAGCACGCCGTCGAGCTCGCCCTGGTCGGAGGTGGCGGCCACCTCGACGTCGCCGTGGCGGCGCAGCACCTCGAGTGCGGCCGAGATCGCCTCGGAGTCGTTGCTCCCGGCGTCGGCGTTCGTGATCAGCAGCTGTGGGTCCACGCTCCGAGACAGTACCCGCGCACGCCATCCGCCGTACCACGGGCCGGGATCGGGCCCGCGGCGGCGCGCCCGGGCTCTGCTACCGTTGCGTCGCAAGAGCCCCGGTGCGCTTGCACTCCGGGGCTTCGTCGTTTCCCCGGGGCCGTCGAGACCGCTGTGCTGCGGTCAGGGAGAGGGGTGTCAGATGCCCGCGATCGTCCTCGTCGGAGCCCAGTGGGGTGACGAAGGCAAGGGCAAGGCGACCGACCAGCTCGGTTCCTCCCTGGATTATTGCGTCCGCTACCAGGGTGGAAACAATGCCGGTCACACCATCGTCATCGACGGTGAGAAGTTCGCCCTGCACCTGCTCCCCTCGGGGATCCTCACCCCTGGCGTGACGCCGGTGATCGGCAACGGCGTGGTCGTCGACGCGGCCGTGCTGCTCACCGAGATCGAGGGGCTGAACGCCCGCGGGGTCGACACCAGCCGGCTGCTGCTGTCGAGCAACGCCCACCTGATCACGAGCTACCACACCACGATCGACAAGGTCACCGAGCGGTTCCTCGGCAAGAACCAGATCGGTACGACGGGGCGCGGCATCGGGCCGGCCTACGCCGACAAGATCAACCGGATGGGGGTCCGGGTCGCCGACATCTTCGACGAGAAGATCCTCACCCAGAAGGTCGAGGCCGCGCTCGAGCAGAAGAACCACCTGCTGGTGAAGGTCTACAACCGGCGCGCGATCGAGGTCGACCAGGTCCTCGAGGAGATCGGCGCCTACAAGGACAAGATCAAGCCGTTCGTCGCCGACACCTCGCGGGTCATCAACGAGGCGCTCGACGAGGACAAGACGGTGCTGTTCGAGGGTGCCCAGGCGACGATGCTCGACGTCGACCACGGCACCTATCCGTTCGTCACCTCCAGCAACCCCACCGCCGGCGGCGTGTGCGCGGGCGCCGGGATCGGCCCCACCCGGATCGGCCGCGTCATCGGCGTCGTGAAGGCCTACACCACGCGCGTCGGTGCCGGCCCGTTCCCGACCGAGCTGCTCGACGAGGACGGCGAGAAGCTGCGGAACCTCGGGGCGGAGTTCGGCACGACCACGGGTCGCAACCGGCGCTGCGGCTGGTACGACGCGGTCATCGCCCGCTACGCCGCCCGCGTCAACGGGCTCACCGAGTTCTGCCTGACCAAGCTCGACATCCTCGGCGGCTGGGAGCGGATCCCGGTGTGCGTGGGCTACGAGATCGATGGCGTCCGGCACGACGAGATGCCGATGACGCAGTCGGAGTTCCACCACGCCAAGCCGGTCTACGAGTTCTTCGACGGCTGGAACACCGACATCTCCGACGCCCGGAGCTTCGACGACCTGCCCAAGAACGCGCAGGTCTACGTCCGCGCGCTCGAGGAGATGTCCGGCGCCCCGTTCTGGGCCGTCGGCGTCGGCCCGGGCCGCGAGCAGACGGTGATCCTCAAGTGATCACCCCAGCACGCTGCTCGCTTCGCTCCCACCGCGCCGGGGGCCCCGAATGAAGGTCCTCGTCATCGGCACCGGCGGGCGCGAGCACGCGCTGGCGCTGGCGCTCTCGCGCGACCCCGAGGTCACCGAGGTGCACGCCGCGCCGGGCAACCCGGGCATCGCGGGGGTCGCGACCCTGCACGACGTCGACCCGATGGACGGCACCGAGGTCGCCGCGCTCGCCGAGCGGCTCGGGGTGGACCTCGTCGTCGTCGGCCCCGAGGCGCCGCTGGTGGCCGGGGTCGCCGACGCCGTGCGCGCGGCCGGCATCTCCTGCTTCGGTCCCACCCGCGAGGCGGCCGAGCTCGAGGGCTCGAAGGCCTTCGCCAAGGACGTGATGGCCGCGGCCGGCGTACCGACCGCGATGGCGCGGGTGTGCACGACCCCTGAGGAGGCCGCCGACGCGCTCGACGCGTTCGGGCCGCCCTACGTGGTCAAGGACGACGGACTCGCTGCGGGCAAGGGCGTCGTGGTGACCGAGCACCGGGACGAGGCGCTGGCCCACGCCGCCCGCTGCGACCGGGTCCTGATCGAGGAGTACCTCGACGGTCTCGAGGTGTCGCTTTTCGCGATCACCGACGGCCGCACGGTCGTCCCGATGCTGCCCGCCCAGGACTTCAAGCGCGCGCTCGACGGCGGGCAGGGCCCGAACACCGGCGGGATGGGCGCCTACACGCCGCTGCCCTGGGCACCCGAGGGCCTGGTCGCCGAGGTGCAGGAGCGCGTGCTGCAGCCCACCGTCGACGAGATGGCCCGCCGTGGTGCGCCGTTCGCGGGCCTGCTCTACGCCGGGCTCGCGCTGACGAAGCGGGGCGTGCGCGTCGTGGAGTTCAACGCCCGGTTCGGCGACCCCGAGACGCAGCCCCTGCTCGCGCTGCTCGCGTCGCCGCTCGGGGTGGTCCTCAAGGCCGCCGCCGACGGCCGGCTGGACGAGGTCGGTCCGCTGAAGTGGCACGACGGCGCGGCCGTCGCCGTCGTGGTGGCGGCGCAGAACTACCCGGACACGCCTCGCCGCGGCGACGTCGTCCACGGTGTCCATGACGCCGACCGGCTGGAGGGCGTCGACGTGATCCACGCCGGCACCGCCGTCGACGACGAGGGCCACCTGGTCACCGCCGGCGGACGCGTCCTCGCGGTCACCGCGGTCGCCGCCACCGTCGCAGACGCGCGCACCCGCGCCTACGAAGGCGTCGCGAAGATCCGCATCGACGGGGGCCACCACCGCACCGACATCGCCGCCGACGCGGCCCGGATGGTTGAGGAGCGAACGAAGTGACGTGGATTGAGGAGCGAACGAAGTGAGCGTCTCGAAATCCGTCTCGAAACCGGCCCATCCCAACGTCCTCGCCACCCGCTACGCCGGGGCCGACCTCGCGACGATCTGGTCGCCCGAGCACAAGATCGTGCTCGAGCGGCAGCTGTGGATCGCGGTGCTCAAGGCCCAGCGCGACCTCGGCATCGACGTGCCCGACGGCGTGGTCGAGGCCTACGAGAAGGTCGCCGACCAGGTCGACCTCGACTCCATCGCCGCGCGCGAACGGGTGACCCGTCACGACGTGAAGGCCCGCATCGAGGAGTTCTGCGCGCTCGCCGGGCACGAGCACATCCACAAGGGGATGACCTCGCGCGACCTGACCGAGAACGTCGAGCAGCTGCAGGTCCGCTCCTCGCTGCTGCTGGTCCGCGACCGGGTCGTCGCCACGCTGGCCCGGCTCGGCCGGCTCGCGGCCGAGCACGAGGCGCTGGTGATGGCCGGGCGCTCGCACAACGTGGCCGCGCAGGCCACGACCCTCGGCAAGCGCTTCGCGAGCATCGCCGACGAGCTGCTCATCGCGATCGAGCGCGTCGACGACCTGCTCCGGCGCTACCCGCTGCGCGGCATCAAGGGCCCGATGGGCACCGCCCAGGACATGCTCGACCTCCTCGACGGCGACGCCGACCGCCTCGCCGAGCTCGAGCGGCGCGTCGCTGACCACCTCGGCTTCGACCGGGTGCTCGAGAGCGTGGGGCAGGTCTACCCGCGATCGCTCGACTTCGACGTGGTCGCTGCCCTCGTCCAGCTGGTGAGCGCACCCTCCGACCTGGCCACGACGATCCGGCTCATGGCCGGCCTCGAGCTGGTCACCGAGGGCTTTGCCGAAGGCCAGGTCGGCTCCTCGGCGATGCCCCACAAGATGAACACCCGCTCCTGCGAGCGGGTCAACGGCCTCGCCGTCGTGCTCCGCGGCCACCTGTCGATGGTGAGCGAGCTCGCGGGCGACCAGTGGAACGAGGGCGACGTCTCGGACTCCGTCGTACGCCGGGTCGCCCTGCCCGACGCGTTCTTCGCCTCCGACGGGCTGTTCCAGACCTTCCTCACCGTGCTCGACGAGTTCGGCGCGTTCCCCGCGGTGATCCAGCGCGAGCTGGACCGGTACCTGCCGTTCCTGGCCACCACGATCCGGCTGATGGCCGGCAACGAGCTGGTGACCGAGGGCTTCAAGGAGGGCCAGGTCGGCTCC
>JBQCEF010000197.1:0-9344 GCA_051960495.1 Nocardioides sp.
GGAGGCACCAAGACGCAGGCAGCTCAGCCGCGGCCGCTGCTGGAGCGAGCCCGGCGCGACACCGAGTCGATCGACACCGCGAGGACAAGCACCGCGCCCGTGACCATGTAGCGCACCGATGAGTCCACCCCGATCACGTTGAGCCCGGTCTGGATCGACTGCAGCACCATGATGCCGAGCAGCGCGGCGTACGCCGACCCGCGACCGCCGAACAGGCTGGTGCCACCGATGACCGCCGCGGCGATCGCGGTGAGGTTCGTGTCCGTGCCACCGCTGGCCTGGGACACCGACGTCAGCTGACCGGCGGCCAGCAGGCCGCCGAGCGCGGAGAACAGCCCGGTCAGCGCGAACACCGACAGGTAGACCCGGTTGACCCCGATACCGGCCCGCCGCGCCGCCTCCTCGTTGCCGCCGACGGCGAACACGTGGCGGCCCCAGGCGGTACGACGCAGCAGCAGGTCCATCACCACCACGAGGGCGACGAACAGCAGCGGGAGGTAGCCGATCCCCCGGTCGATGTTGAGGTAGTAGACGAGGTAGCCGAGACCCGCGGCCAGGAGGGCGGCCTTGACCAGCACGCTGACGAGTGACGGCGCCGAGAGCCCCGCCGCGGTCCGACGACGGATCCGCCACAGCTGGGTCGCCACGTAGGCCGCTGCCACGAGCAGCACCAGCACGTAGGACACCGTGTGGGACAGGTACGACTGTCGGGTGAACTCGATCAGGCCGGAGTCGCGGGGCAGGTTCACCGTGCCGTTCTTGCCCAGCACGACGAGCTGCAGCCCCAGGAAGCCCAGCAGCCCGGCCAGGGTGATCACGAAGCTCGGCACGCCGACCTGCGTGTAGAGCAGGGCGTAGGCCACGCCGATGACCAGGCCGGTCGCGAGGCCGGCCAGCAGGCCGACGAACAACGACTGGCCGTGGTAGACGACGAGCACCGCCATGACCGACGCAGCGAGGCCGCTCACCGAACCGACGGAGAGGTCGATCTCGCCGAGCAGCAGGACCAGCACCACTCCGATCGCGATGATCCCGATCGGCGAGGCGAACAGCGTGATGTTCACCAGCGTGCGCGAGGACAGGAAGGTCGGGTCCTGGACGTAGAAGACGAGCGCGATGACGATCAGCCCGATGACCACGGGCAGCGAGCCGAGCTCACCGCCCCGGATGCGCTGGCCGAACACCTTCAGGACCCCGGCGAAGCCCTGCTCCCTGAGCAACCGCTCGTCGGCGAGGTCGGAGGGAACCTCCGGCTCCACTGCGGCGTCGACCTTCTCGGTCAGCTTCTCACTCATCGCCGGCTCCGTCCTCGTGCTGCGTCGTACGTCGTCGGGCGCGGTCGGCGACCACGTTGTCCGAGGCGCCGGTGATGGCCGCGACGAGCTGCTCGGTGCTGGCCTGCTCCACCTCGAACTCGGCGGCGTTGCGGCCGAGCCGGAGCACGACGATCCGGTCGGCGACAGCCTGGACGTCCGCCATGTTGTGGCTGATCAGGATCACGCCGAGCCCGGTCTCGCGGAGGCGCTCGATCAGGTTGAGCACCTCGGCGGTCTGGGCGACCCCCAGGGCGGCCGTCGGCTCGTCGAGCATGACCACCTTGGGCTTGCCGACGAGGCTGCGCGCGATCGCGACGGTCTGGCGCTGGCCACCGGAGAGCGACGCGATGGGGATGCGAACCGAGGGGATCTTGGCGGAGAGCGTCTTGAGGAGCCGCCACGCCTCCTTCTCCATCTCGACCTCGTCGAGCCAGCCGGCCGAGGTGCGCTCCTGGCCCAGGAACAGGTTGGCGACCACGTCGAGGTTGTCGCACAGCGCCAGGTCCTGGAACACCGTGGAGATGCCGAGCAGCTGCGCCTCGCTCGGCCCCGAGACGTGGATCTGGCGCCCGTCGAAGTGGATCTCGCCGCCGTCCGGCTGGTAGACGCCGGCGATGATCTTCACCAGCGTGGACTTGCCGGCGCCGTTGTCGCCGACCAGCGCGACCACCTCGCCGGGGGCGACCTCGAGATGGACGTCGGTGAGCGCCTGGACGGCGCCGAACCTCTTGTTGACCCCCCGGAGTGAGAGCACCGCCTCGCGAGGAGATGCCTGGTGGTGCTCGGACATGGTGGCTGTCATCGAGTGTCTCCTGGGAGTCCCACGGCTGTGCCGGTCCTCCCCATCATGGCGAGAGGCGGCCCGCTCCGCCTAGTTGAGGGCGGACCGCCTCTCGCGGGTGGTCAGGACAGTCCGGCCTCGGCGCACGCGTCGGCGTACTCGTCGGTGCAGATCTCGTCAACGGAGTAGAACTCGTCGGCGACCACCGTGTCCTTGACGTTGTCCTGCGTCACCACGATCGGGTCGTAGATGTAGGACGCCACGCCCTGGAAGTCCTCGGTGTCGGAGACGTCCTCGCCGTTGGCGACCTTGACCGCGAGCTCGGCGGCACCGTAGGCCTCGGTCTTGATCGGCTTGTAGATCGTCATCGCCTGGGCGCCGGCGACGATCCGCTGGATCGCGGCGAGCTCGGCGTCCTGACCGGTGATCGGAGGCAGCGCGTCCGCCGAGAGCCCGGCGCCGGTCATCGCGGCGACCACACCGCCGGCCTGGCCGTCGTTGGCGGCGTAGACCCCGTCGATGCTCTTGGGGTCGATCTTGCCGAGCTGGTCGGTCGTCCACTGCTGGGCGTTGTCCGGGCTCCAGTCGGGGTTGTCGTACTCGGCCAGGATGTCGGCCTTGCCGTCGAGGGCGCTGTGCGCACCCTCCTTGAACTGGGCCGCGTTCGGGTCGGTGGGCGCACCGTTGAGCATCAGGATCTTGCCGCTGCCGCCCATGGCGTCGAGCAGCGCCTCACCCTGCAGCTTGCCCACGGCCGCGTTGTCGAAGGACAGGTAGTAGTCCGCGCCCTCGATGAAGCGGTCGTAGGCGATCACCGGGATGTCCTCGTCCTGCGCGGAGGTGACCAGCCCGGCGGCGGCCTTGCCGTCGACCGGGTCGAGCACCATCACGTCGACCTGCTCGCTGATCGCGGTCTCGACCTGCTGCTGCTGCTTGGCCGGGTCCTGGTCGGCGTTGTAGTAGCTGACCTCGCAGTCGGAGCAGAGCTCCTTGACTTTCTCCTCGAACAGCGGCTTGTCGAACGACTCGTAGCGCGTCGTCTTCGACTCCGGCAGCAGCAGCGCGATCTTCTTGCCGCCGTCCTCGCTACCGCCCTGGGCGTCGTTGGCGCCGCAGGCGCTGAGCGCGCCGGCTCCGATCAGGGCGGCGGCAGTCAGTGCCACGGCGCGGCGAATGGGGTGGGACACGGTTCCTCCTCGGATGGTCGGCGACCGGCGTCCGCGACGGCGGCCCCGCAGAGCTGGGTGGTGCGTGCTTCCTTGTTCGTGAAGTGTGGCCGGGACCACAATTGTCGTCAAGAGTTGAACGCAAAGATTTGATAACGAGACCTCTATCCGCCTTTTGTCGCCAACTCTTGACGGCTACGCCTCCACTCGCCGTATTCTTCGCGCATGTCCACGCTCCCCGGCTCGCGACCGACCGCGGCTGCGGCCGTCCCCGCTCCGGGCTCGACCGCCTCGCTACGCGCCGCCAACCAGCGACGGGTGATCCGGCTGCTCCAGCGCAGCCCCGGCGACGGCCCCGTCTCCCAGGCGGACATCGCCCGGGCCACCCAGCTGGCCCCGGCCACCGTGTCGAACATCGTGCGGGACCTGGTCGCGGCCGGGTTGCTCGAGACCACCGTGGGGAGCGGGCGTCGCGGGACCACGGTCCGCGTCGCCCGGAGCGCCGGCCTGGTGGCGGGCATCGACTTCGGCCACCGCCACGTCCGCGTGGCGGTCGGCGACCTGAGCGGGGAGATCCTCGCCGTCGACCGTGAGGCGATCGCCGCCGACCACCCCTACACCCAGGGGCTCGAGCTGGCGGGGCGGTTGCTCGACCGGCTGCTCGCCGAGGTGGGCGGCGTGCGCGAGGACATCGTCAACATCGGTCTCGGGCTCCCCACCCCGCTCAACGAGGACGGCACCGTGATGTCGGCGGCGATCCTGCCCGGCTGGGTCGGTGTCAACGCCCAGGACGTGGCCGAGCGGGCGTTCGGCCGCCCGACGCACGTCGACAACGACGCCAACCTGGGTGCGCTCGCGGAGCACCGGCGCGGCGCGGGCCAGGGCCACGCCACGATGGTCTTCGTGAAGGTGTCCAGCGGTGTCGGCGCCGGCCTGATCCTCGACGGTCAGCTGTTCCGCGGGGCGCACGGCACCGCCGGCGAGATCGGTCACCTCACGCTCGACGAGCAGGGCCCCTACTGCCGCTGCGGGAGCCGTGGCTGCCTGGAGGCCTACGCCTCCGTGGGTACGGCGCAAGCCGCCCTCGCCGGCCAGCTGCCCGGAGCCGGCATCGACCAGCTCGTCGCCGCCGCGCACGAGGGGAACCTCGCGGCGCTGCGGATGTTCGAGGACGTCGGCCTGCACCTCGGCTGGGGCCTGGCGATGCTCGCCAACCTGGTCAACCCCAGCTGCATCGTCATCGGCGGCGACATGTCGCGCGCGGGCGAGCTGTTGCTCGACTCGGTGAAGCTCGGCCTGCGCCGCCACGCACTGGCCTCGGTCTCGGCCAACACCGACGTCACGATCGCGGCGCTCGGAGACCGGTCCTCGGTCATCGGGGCCCTCATGCTCGCGATGGACAGCACCGAGCTCATCCCGGCCGCGGGTGTGGGCTGATCGCTCAGCCGATGCGCACCGGCAGCCGCTCCACGCCGTAGACGATGGACATCGGCCGGTAGTCCACGCCCTGCTCGGCCTCCAGCCGCAGGTCCGGGAACCGCCGGGCCAGCGCCGGGTAGGCGATCGCGAGCTCGAGCCGGGCCAGCGCGGCGCCGACGCAGCGGTGGAACCCGTGCCCGAAGGCCAGGTGGGAGCGCGGCTCACGCGCGGCCTGGAACTCCTCGGCGTCGGGCAGCGCTCGGGGGTCGCGGTTCGCGCCGGCGAGGTGGCAGATGACCACATCGCCCTTGGCGAACCGGTGCCCGGCCACCTCGACGTCGTGCTTGGGGAACCGCGGGAAGGCCACCTGCACGACCGTCAGGTAGCGCAGCAGCTCCTCCACGGTCCGCTCCACGTGGGCGGGGTCGTCGGGCAGGCGCCGGTAGTCGTCCGGGTGTTCGAGCAGCACCGCGGTCCCCAGCGCGAGCATGCTCGCGGTGGTCTCCAGGCCGCCGGTGAAGACGCCGTCGGCGAGCCCGGCCAGGTCGAAGTCGTTGATCTCGTCGCCGTGCTCGCGCACGATCTGGCCGATCAGTCCCGGCCCCGGCTCGCGTCGCTGCTTGGCGGTCGCCTCCATCAGGAACTCGCGCGACTGGGACACCGCGCCGATCGTGCCGGCGCCTCCCTGCGTCACGTCGAACCGGGCGGCGGCAAGGTGGCGGAACCGTTCGCGGTCCTCCCCCGGCAGGCCGAGCAGCTCGCAGATCACCTGGAAGGAGACCGGGAAGGCGAACGTCGAGACCAGGTCGACCACCGGGCCCTGCCGCTCCATGGCGTCCAGCCGCGCCTCGACGATCGAGGTCACCAGCGGGCGCAGCCGGGCCAGCCGGCGCACGGTGAACTCGGGGGTGATCAGCCGCCGCAGCCGGGTGTGGTCCGGCGGGTCGGTGAACCCCAGGCCGCCGATGTCGCCGTCGGTGGTCGACCCGCGACGGCCCATCAGCGGCCGGATGTCGTTGCTGAAGCTGGTCGTGTCGGCGAGGACGGCACGCGCCTCGGGCTCGCCGGTCACCATCCAGATCGTCATGCCGAGGAACGACGTGAGCTTGTGGACCGGCTCGCGGTCCCGGGTCTCGCCGAGCCGCTGGACCGGGTCGACGCCCTCGCGGCTCAGTGGCCAGCTCAGCCGGTCCGGGACGCGGTCGAGCTGGGTGAGGTCGATGCCCTGACCCCCGCCGGCCGCCGTCAGGACGCGACGGCGTACGGCAGCCTTGAGGTAGCTCCTCACGGTCACACGGCACCCCTGCACGACGACGAGTTGATGCGTCGAGCCTAACGTCGCAGGGCTGGTTCTCCCCGGCTTTTACCGCGTGCTCGGCGCTTCGTCCGCGTCTGTCCGGATGGCTCAGAGCGGCCGGTCGTGCAGGATCCGCTGGTAGAGGTCGTGGTCCTGCCACTCACCGGCGATGAAGAGGTACTTCGGCGCCATGCCGTAGTGCTCGAAACCGTTGCGCAGCAGGACCTGCTGCGAAGCCACGTTGTGCACCAGCGTGCCCGCCTCGACCCGGTGCAGGCCGAGCTCGAGCGCCCGGGTGCACGCGTGGTCCACGAGCGCGGAGGCCAGTCCACGCCGCAGGTGCGCGTGGTCGACCCAGTAGCCGAGGCTGCCGCTGGCGAAGACCCCGCGCACCACGTTGTTGAGGTTGACCCGGCCGACGATCTCGCCGTCGTACGCGAGCACCCACGCCCCGAGCTGGCCGCCGTGCACCAGGCTGAGCTGCCGGTCGACGAGCTCCTGCTGGCCCTCGACGCTGTAGAACGCGGGCGAGCGCACGGGGTCCCACGGCGCCAGGTGCTCGCGGTTGCGGGCGTACGCCGCTGCCAGCGCGGCCGCGTCGTCACCGGCGAGCGGCCGGACCGTGTAGCCGTCGGGGATCACCGGGCGACGATAGCCGACCCCTCGAGCAGCTCCACCGAGCCGTCTCGCCAGACCACGAGGCCGGTGCGGTCGCGTTCCTCGCGCAGCCACCGGGCGGCCTCCGGCCCGAGCGCATAGGCGGCGGTGGCGTCGATGTCGGCCCAGGTCAGGCTGTCCGCGACGACGGTCACGGAGGCCACCTGCTCCGGGGGACGTCCGGTGCGGGCGTCGACCAGGTGCTCTCCGCGGTGCGCGGTCCCGGAGGTGGCGACCGCGCCGTTGCGCACCGGTACGACGGCCAGCACCCGGGTCGGGTCGCGGGGATCCTCCACCCCGATCCGCCAGGGCTCCGCGGTCGGGTCCAGGGTGCGGCAGAGCAGGTCGCCCCCGGCCGACAGCGAGAAGTCGGTGTCGGGGAGCGCCCGCAGGTGCCGGGCGGCGCGCTCGACCGCCCAGCCCTTCACGACGCCGCTGGGGTCGAGCACCTCGGTGCCGTCCGGACCGGGGAGCCGGACCCGGAACGCGCCGTGCGACGCTTCCTCGGCGAGCGCCCCGAGCGCGAGCACCTCGCCGACCTCGGCCGGGCAGTCCTCGAGCGCGACCTCGCCGCGCCCGAGCCGGGAGACGACCGAGTCGGGCCGGTAGGTGCTGAACGTGCGGTCCACCGCGTCGAGCTCGGCCATCACGTCGACCCAGGCCGCGGCGCCGACCGCGTCGCCGGCGTGCCGACCCCGCATGGCGAGGCTGACCGGCATGCCCATCGTGTGCGCCACGTAGCGCGACAGCGGCGCGGCCGTGCTCACAGCTGCGCCTGGTCGAGAGCGCCCTGCAGCGACTGCAGGTAGCCGTAGCTGGTGAACGTGGCGCCGCTGACCATGTTGATGTTGGCGCTCTGCGCGTCCAGCGTGTCCTGGATGAGGATCGGCAGCGCGTAGTTGGCGATCTGGATGTCGCGGCCGTTCGCGTTCGGGTACTTCAGGACCGTCACGTCGGTGATCGTGCCGCTGCCGTCGACGGTGAGCTGCACCTGCACCGGGCCCCACTGGGTGTTGACGGTGGGGCCGGTGACGGTGGACGGCTTCGACGACTGATTGTTCGAGGCGCCGGAGCCGGCACCGTTCCCGGACCCGCCGGATCCGTTCGACCCCGCGCTGCTGCCCGACCCGCCGGAGCCCGAGCCTCCGCCGGTGCCGGAGGTGGTGGTCGCGGCCTTGCCGCCGGAGACCACGGAGGTCTGCGGCGACGCGGCCAGCGAGCCGGCGGTCGACGTGTGGTAGCCGAAGAGCAGGACGACCACGGAGATCGTGCTGAGCAGCCACGTGACGATGCGCTTCATGAGGAGGTCACCAACCGAAGGTCTCGAGGTGGAAGTGGTCGGCGGGGAGCCCGGCCGCCGCCGTCGTGCGTCGTACGGCTTCCGCCCAGGGCTCGGGTCCGCAGACGTAGACGTCGCGGTGGGCGATGTCGGGCACCCAGTAGCGCAGCGCGGTGAGGTCGTCGGCGGTGCCGACCCCGTCGCCGAGCCAGGAGTCGGCGGAGCGACGTCGTCCGGGGAGCCACAGGACCTGCAGGCCACGCTCCTGGGCGAGGACCTCGAGCTCGCGGCGGAACAACGGCTCGTCGGTGTAGCGGTGCAGCAGGACCGCGTCGCCCGGGGCGTAGTCGAGGCCCTCCGCGAGAGCGCGCAGCGGGGTGATCCCGACGCCCGCACCGATCAGCGCGACCCGGTGCCGGGAGCGGGCGCGGGGACTGAGCCGGCCGTAGGGGCCATCGACGAGCACCCGCGTGCCGGGGCGGACGTGGCGCAGCGCCGCGCTGCCGTCACCCAGCTCCTTGACCGTGATCCGCAGGCTCCGCCCGTCGGGAGCCGCGGACAGCGAGTAGGGGTTGGCCCTGGTCCAGCCGTGCCGCCCCAGGAACCGCCAGGTGAAGAACTGGCCGGGCTCCACGCGCAGCCGGTCGAGCCGGTGCCCGGACACGTAGACCGAGACCACCCCACCGGCCTCGTGGACCACCGAGGTGACCCGCACCCGGTGCCGGGCGCTGCGCCACAGCGGCAGCGCCACCCGCCACACGAGCACCCCCGCGGCGGTGGCTGCCCACAACGTCCACCAGTAGACGGTCGCGCCGGTGGAGGAGATGAACTCGTGACCGGTCCAGAGCTGGTGCGGGAGCGCGAGCCCCACGCCGAGGTAGGCGTAGAGGTGCAGCAGGTGCCACGACTCGTAGCGCACGCGCTTGCGGGCGGCCTTGATGCTGGTGGCGACGACCAGCACAAGCGCGATGGTGCCGCCGAGCGCCAGCAGCATCCCGGGGTAGGTGAGGGTGAGCGTCCAGAACGTCCCGGGGGCGGCGAGGATGCTGCCGACGGCGTACCCCCAGCTGATCAGCACGATGTGGGCGAGCATCAGGTTGAACGACGTGAACCCCACGATCCGGTGGATGCGGGCGAGCCGGTCCTGGCCGAACGCGCGCTCCAGGACCGGCAGGCGGGACATCAGCAGCACCTGCACCAGCAGCAGGTCGGAGGCGACGAGGCCGGTCAGCCGTCCCGACGAGGTCAGGCCGGAGGCCCAGCCGAACAGGTCGGAGATGCCGCCGCCGGCCGCCCACCAGTAGGAGACCAGCAGCAGCCCGAGCCACATCGCGGCGCCCGAGAGCAGGCGGACCGCTGCGTCGAACCGCGCCCGGCTGCCGGCCGGCGGGCGGGGAGCGGGCCGGGGCTGTCCGGCGCGGCGGTCCGG
>JBQCEF010000198.1:0-6605 GCA_051960495.1 Nocardioides sp.
TCTTGGACGTTCCGCTGCGCGGGATTCGCGACGGTATGACGCAGCTGCATCGGCAGGGCGGCCCTCGGTAACGGTAGAAGATCAGGCAGGCACGGAGATTCCCTGCAGCCAGGTCTGCCAGGCCGGCTCCTCGCGCTGCACGTAGTCCGCGGCGCCCGCGGAGAACAGGTACGCCCGTATGGCTGCCGTCGCCTTGCCGTCGCCCTCGCCCCACGCGCTGACGTTGAGCATTCCGCGCACCGGCGCGGTGAGCCGGATCAGCGCCTGCCTTTCGCCGACGCACTCGACCGTGCCGGTGACGCCGCGCACCTCGACCGTCGCGCCCTCGTCTCCGAGCCCGAGTGCCTCCTGCAGGGCCGACCAGACCCCTGCGGAGTCGCCCGGGTGGGAGGCGGTCGCCTCGAGGTGTGTAGCCTCCTGACCGGGAAAGCGCGAAAGGTAGAGGCGCAGGTTGTCGAAGAACGGCATCCATCCTTGAGCCATGGTGTCCCAGAACTCCGACTCCCAGGCGGCGCCGGTCCCAAAGCCGCTGCTCGTGACGTGTACGACGCACGTTCCGCCGGATTGTGCTTCGACGATGAACTCCGACGTCAGCGGGCTGAGCGCATCCGGGTCCTTCCCCATCAGGGCGGCCCAGTCCTCCTCGTAGGCGAGACGGCGCGGCGGGTCCCAGCGGGTGACGTGGCCGGCGGAGCCCATCTCCGGGCCCATGGTGAAGTGCAGGGCGCCGCCCTCGCGCTCCTCCATCTCGGTCGGCGTGAACCAGGCGCTCATCCCCTTGGCGGTGGCGATCGCTTGCCAGACCTGTTCCGGGGTGCCCGGGACCTCGACGCTGAACTCCAGGCGGTACGGGACGTTCGGGGTGGTGCTCATGAGTTGTTCTCCTCCGGAAGGGGGTGGGCGGCGACGACGAGCCGGTGAGGACGCCCGTCGTCGTGGTGGTAGCGAGCGGCCAGGTCGAGCACCGCCGCGGTCAGGTCGTCGGCGAAGGCAGCCCGGTCAGCGGCCGACCGGAAGCCGATCTGCGTGTCGATGGCCAGCGTCGGCAGGCGCTTGCCGGACGCGCCGGCCCGGCGCACCATGGCGCCGACCTCGCGCACCAGCCGGCCGGCCAGCGCCACGAGGTAGCCGGCCGAGAGGTGGTCGGCGTTGGCTTCCGGATTGGCCGCGGACTCGCTGAGGGCCGCCGGCGACACGACGTACGACGCCGCCGACGCCTGGAGCACCCGCTCGGTGATGCCCCCGTGCCGGCGCTCCTCGGACAGCTCCACCAGGCCGTGCGCCTCGAGCGCCTTGAGGTGGTAGTTGACCTTCTGACGCGCGAGTCCGACCCTCGCGGCGAGCCCGGCCGCCGAGGCCGGCACGACCAGCTCGCTGAGCAGCCGGGCCCGGGCCGGATCCAGTGCGGCGGCGGCTGCCTCCGCGCTCTCGATGACCTCGACGTCCTGCATGTGGTCACGATGCTCTTGACAAGAAAAGTTGTCAAGGGTGTTGCGTGGTGCTCAGGACTCCAGGCCCCGGCCGCGCTCGCCCGGGACGATTGCGCCCTGGACCCACGCCGACCGCGTTCGAAAAAACTGCAGGGACGCCTCGGCGGCGAACCTCGCTACTCCTCGGAGTCGTTCGCCAGGTAGTAGTTCATGAGCGGAACTCCGGTGAATCCGACTGCCTCGTAGAGCGCACGTGCCGGCGCGTGCCCGGGGTCGCCGCCGGTGCCGACGCTGATGAGGCGCAGCCCCTGGTCGTCGAACCTCTGGACTGCGAACTCCATCAGTGCCCGGGCGTGACCGCGTCGCTGATGCTGTGGGTGCACAGCGATCATGTCGACCACGCCGAGTGACTCGTCCCGGTCCTCCTTCAGGACGACGAACGCCACCGGCACGTCATCGGTGGTGGTCGTCACGAACGCTTCGGAGTCCTCGGCCGTGCAGTTGCTCCGGACCGCCGCGGCTTGGGCGGACCGCCAGTCGGGCCGGTAGAGACGTTCGAAGATCTCGGTCCCCAGGATGCTCGCGAAGGACGCGAACACCGGCTCCCAGGCGAGGAGCGAGAGGTCCACGACGGCGTCGAGGTCAGCCGGTGTCAGGGGCCGGATGTCATGGTTGTGCGTCGGTGATGCTGAGTTCTCGGCCATGCGGTGCTTCATACCCGGTGTGCTCGCCCGGGAAGCCTTGCCCCGTTACTGCTACTCGGCCGATCGACGAGCATCCGGAGACCGCGTCGCGGTGGCGGCCGGCCGCTGCAGCGCGAGCGGCAGCGTCGCCACGGCGATCGCGCCGGCAACCAGGAAGGCGAGTGCGAACGACGTGAGCTCGGCGATCACGCCGACCGCCACCGAGCCCAGTGCCGTTCCCGCGTCGAAGCCGACGTTCCACACCGCGCTCGCGACGTTGTGGTGGCGACGCGAGACGGCCGAGAAGGAGACCAGAAGCGTGAGGTTCTGCAACCCCCCGTAGCACAGGCCGACCAGGAGCATGGCGACCAGGAAGATGCCGACCCGGACGCTGTCGGAGTCCGCGACCGACCAGGACACCAGCGCCATGCCCAGCCCCGTGAGAGGGACCAGGGGTACGAGGAAGCGCTGAGGGCCGTAGCGGTCCGCGAACACCCCGACCCGCCACCGGCCGAGCGCAGCCGACAGCCCCATCAGGAGCAGGCCGGCCGCCGCGACCGACGGGCTGTCGACCATCTGAGGCGTGAATGTGATCACCGCGCCGCCCGCCAGCGTGACCGCCAGCAACAGCAGCATCGGCCGCAGCAATCGTCGGTAGGCGGCGGACTCCGGGTCGCGCGGGTCGGAGGATGCCGACGTACCAGGGTGCAGGTCCGGTGCGCTGAGGCGAAGTGCCGACGCGAGCCGGAGAGCGGCCGGGATGCCCGCCAAGGGGAGAGCGCTCACCGTGAACGCCACCCAGTAGCCGACGCTCTCGGCGACCCACGGTCCTGCAGGGAGAAGGACGAGGTTCGGAACCGCGACGGCAAGGCCGTAGGCACCGATCGCCTCCCCCCGGCGGTCCGCACCCACGAGCGCGGCGACGGCGGCACTCCCGGTGACCGTGAGGACACCGAAGCCGATCCCCCGGATAGCCGAAAGCCCGAGGATCACGCCGAGTCCGTCGCTGAGTGACAGCAAGACGCCAGGAACGCCGAGCAGCACCAGCCCGACGGTGAGCACCGGCCCCCACCCGAAGCTGCGCAGAGCGCGCGGGACGAGCAGTTGAGTGAGCACGGTGAACAGCAGCAGCACCCCGTTCACGAGCCCGGAGCCAGCGGTGGTCGCCCCGCCTTCGACCGCCCACAACGGAGCGACCGTGAGCAGCACCGCGTACCCGGAGAACCCTGCGCACGTCATCACCACCAGCGGTGCCATGCCCGGCTGACGCCAGATCGGCACCCTCGCGCTCACAGGCGGCATCCTAACGACGCCTTCTCGCATATCGGGTCCAGGCGCTACCTGCCGGCGCACCGGTCATACGGCGCAGACGCTGAGGAGAAAGAAGGCTGGCGGGTCGGCAAAACCGACCCGTCAGCCGCTCGATCGTTACGACGAGACAATTGAGGAAGTCATGCTTCGACGTCTTTGCGTCGCCTGCAGCCGAACCATGATCGCAAGCCGATCGCGGCGGTTTGACGCACGTTGAGTGATCCCACTAAGTTCCAACGGTTTCAGTGACGCAACATGCCGACGTGCGTGTTCAAGGTCTGCAAAGCGCGCTCGATATTCGCAAGGCTCTCCTCGCCCTTGGTTCGGCTGCAGCCGGAGACTGTCGGCCCGGTGCTGGGCGAAGGTGCAACGGGCCCGTATCCCTCGGTAGCCACATTGAACGTGTCAGAGTACTCGGTCCGCTCATCGTCGCTATACGTAACGAGAACTTCGACATCGGTGCTAGCGCCCGCCGTAGTTCTTCGCCCGTCCGGCTCCATCCGCCACATGACACGTCGACGTGCTCCCGGGGGCAGGGTGAGGGGACGGGCGAAGAACTCGGCTAAGCGGTCGCTGATGTGGTCGTCCGCGTCACGTGCCTTGAGCGGCCCAGCGTCGATCCGCACGTTTCGTGCGATCGAACGCCCAACATTCTCGATTGTGATGTCCCAGAAGCCGTTTCCGTGCAGTCCCGGCGCGAGGTCGAGGTTGACGTACGGTCGCGTCTGTCGAGCGCTGTCGGCGCTGAGGAGCTTCAACTGCGCTACTGAGGCGCGGAAAGCTGTAAACGCGAACAATGCCAGAAGCGTCGTAGCTATTGCGGTCAAGATTCCGGCGCAGGCTGTCAGCCACTCGTAAGTGTTCATTTACTGCCCTATCTCGGTCGGCATAGGCCGAGTGTGCCGCCACGCGCCGACAACGTGACGCTCAATCCTTGCGACTCTGAGCTGATGCTGTTGTCCACCGCCTCGAATTGCGCGCATGCTCCGGCCAAAGCAGCGGAAAGACTCTGTCTGTGACAGCGTTTGCACCCTGCGCGCCTTGATGTCACAGAGGGGCCCTCGCGGCATGTACGCCAGCGTCGGCTCAAGCCCACCAGAGTTGGAACCCGAGGACGATCAATCCCGCAATGACTGCGGTCCCCACTCCAATGATCCAAGGGTGGTTGTACCAGGGTGTGGTGGCGGTCCGGTTGACTGCGGACGAGGAGGGATCGGAAACAGCGGGCTTCTCTGACGGCGTTCGCACTTCGGGACGAGGCGTGTCGCCTCTGGGCAGAACTCCGTCGAAAGTCTTCCACGGCTGCTGAATCTCCCCAGGCCTCTGGTACTGCGAGCACTCGCCGATTAGGTATTGAATCTCATCGTTGAGAACCGCATGCATCCCGACCACGTCTGTTTCCACGGCCCCTTGGACAGACATGTCCACTGAGTGCATGGGTGAGTACCAAATAGTGACGCTCACGCGAAACTTCGCGCCGTCGATTCGCTCTTCGAGCGCTGCGAAGTCAATGTGCTGGACGGAAGCCCCAACGAGCTCCTCTATTTCCGGCACCGCATCCGCCTCGATGCTAAGAAACTCGATCTTGTGGCGGGAGCCACGGTGTTCGTCGTGCAGGCCCCCTACGGTGGACGCCTGGCCCCTGCCGCCGTCGTCCTTGACCCGGACCGTGTACTCAAAGTTTCCCGTAGCGCTGGCCAGTTTGCGGTGGAGGAGTTCTTCCACGCGCTCAAGTAATAGCCACGGGTCCAAACGTTCGGGGTCGTACGGCAGATCAACAGTCCGCTCGTGACGCCTGGACACCGCAGTCACCTCGATCCCGTAGAGGTTGTCGACGCCAAAGGTATCGAAGTGCCGAATGAATACGGAGGATCGACAGCCAAGCACGAGAGGTAGCAACACTAGACCTCCGACTCGGTGCCCCATCTTGACGCGGTGGAAGACTCAATGAGGAGCTTGGCCAGGCACGGAGGTTGCGTCGGGCGGCAGCGTGGATCGGCGGAGTGCTGCCGACGATTGCGCCGGTCGCTCAGGAAGCTTCCTCTTGCTCGGCTTGGAGGGCTGCAGGTAGGAGGTCGGCGAACTGCTCCTGGATGTGACGAAGCCCGTCTTCGAGCGACGGGTTGTGCTCAAGGCTGTCGGTCACGAGGCGGAGCCGGGCGCGGTTCTCATCAAGAATGTCGCGCCAGCGGCGGACGAACACGCGCACGCGCGGACGGCCAGGCTTCGGCTCCGGCCCGAGGACCAGCCCTGCGGATCTGTGACCAGCGACAAAGCGGTTCTCCACGTTGCTGTCGAAATCCGTGCCGACGAGGATGATGTCCCAGGTGGCCTTGTCAGTCGCGAAGACCGACTTCTGGAGGATCGTGTCGGCATAGTCATCAACCTGGTTGAGCTCTCGGCGCCCCAGCGTGATGCCGGGGGCCTTGAGCTCGACGACGAGATGGCGGGCTACTTCGAACTCCTCCATCTTCACGGCGAGGTGAAGATCGACCCGGCCGGTCTTCTCGTCCCAGCGCTTGACGGGCGCGACCTTCTTGTCCGGGAGCCCGAGCAGCTTCAGGTGGTTCTTGGTCATCTCGGTAAGGCCGCGCTCACTGCTCATGAGGTGATAGCCCTCGCCGAAAATCCAAAGCTCCCGCTCCAACATCGGGTGGAGATGGTCCCGCTCGCCGATCGTTTCGGTGCCATCCGGCGGGAAGACGAGACGCTCCAGGCCAGCCAAGAACTTGTTCCGTCCGGTGACGACGTTGGCGGCCTTGACAATCCCGGACATCGTCGTTTCACCGAGTAGACGGGTGAGCGAAGCTCGGTCCTCGGGGTTCAGGGACGCGACCTCGTTGAACAGCACGCCCAGCTGCTCTGGGTCCTGACGTAGGGCATTGCGTAGCAGGCCGAGGGTGACCCGGGCAGAGTCCTTCTTGGCCGGGATCTGCGGTGCGATGGTGCCAGCCACTACGTCGAAGATCGCTCGCTCGGCCTTTTCAGTCTCCGACTTGGCCTCGCCCTCGAAGGGGTAGACGTTGTCCTTCTTCCACTTGTCGAGCTGATCGCGACGCCGCTCACGACGGCGGTTTTGGAAGTGCTTGCGGATGCCCGTACGCGCTGCGGTCCAGAGCGCGCTCACGGGGGCGTCGCTCATGTCCCCGAGGCCGATCAGGGAGAGGGCATCGTGATCGAG
>JBQCEF010000199.1:0-5052 GCA_051960495.1 Nocardioides sp.
ACCGAGGCGGCCGAGCTCACCGCGACCGGCGGCCTGGGCGACTTCGCCTGGGTGCTCACCACCGTCGGCGACGTCGCGCACCCGCTCACCGGCTGAGCAGCCGCGCGCGAAAATCACGCACAGGCGCAGCAAAGCTGCAGCGCGCGGCCCAGGACGCCACGAGAATCGCGCCTAGGCACGGATCAAACCGGTATCGCTCGCTCCGCGGCCCCGCGCGCAAGAACCGCGGCCGGGCGAGGCAGTGCCGCCCTTCGTCGAAGCGACCCGTCGGACGGGCAAACTGGCCGGGCCCGGGCCCTTCGACCGATCCAACTGGGACGTCTGCCCGTCCGAGTGGTCACGCTCACCGGCTGAGCAGCCGCGCGCGAGAATCGCGCACAGGCGCGAAATGGCGGCAGGGGGCCAGCCCTGAGCGCGCGAGAATCACGCACAGGCCCGATATCGGTCCGCGACGCCGCGCACCCGCGCACCCGCTCACCGGCTGAGCAGCCGCGCCTCCCGGGCCAGCGCCCCATCCTGCTCGAGCAGCGCGCGCGCCTCGGCGGCGGCGCGGTGCCGGGCCCGCACCCGGACCGGCCCGGGCGGGCTGTCGACCTGCAGGTCGGCCAGGCCGAGCCGGCGTTGCAACGGCCCCTGCCGCAGGTGCAGGGACTGCACCCGCGCGTGCCGGACGATGTGAGTGCGCCGCACCATCCAACCCTCGCGGGAGGCGATGACGTCGGGCCCGACCCCGGCGGCGGTCCACCGGCGCGACAGCGGGTCGAGCCAGCGCGCGGCGCGCGGCGGGCCGGTCATCGGAACGGCGTCGGGGTCGACCGCGGCGTCCGGGTCGTCCCCGCGCAGCAGGTGCTGGGCGAGCTCGAGCACCAAGGGGCGTGGCGCCACCGGCATCACGGTGCTGGCGGCCGGACGCCCGTCCGAGGACTCCGCCGCCCCGTACCCCGCCACCGACACGTCGAGGCGGGCCCAGCCGAGCCGGCGCCAGAGCAGCGGCTCGCTCACCACCACACCCTGGACCCGGGCGAGCGCGATCGTCTGGGTGCTCCGCTCGAGCATGCCGCGGCGCACCTGTAGTCCGACCCGCGTCTGCGAGACGGTGAAGTCGTAGAACGCCGAGAGCCTGCGGAGCAGCACGAGCCCGAACCCGAGCACGACGGGCGCCGAGGAGGTCAGCACCAGCGGGCCGCCGAGCAGCGACAGGCCTCCGAGCAGTCCGGCTGCCAGCACCAGGGCGGCCATCTCCCACGACAGCAGCAGGCTGAGCAGCAGCGTCCGCAGGTCGAGGGCGGCGATGTCGTGGTCGGGCGGCGCCCACTGCTCCGGCCCCGGGGGCTGCGGCGGTCCCCCTGGTCCCGGCGGCTCCGTGCCGGGCTCGGTCTCGCCGGCAGGCGCCGCGGAGCGTCGTACGGCGTCGCGGCGGGCGAGCAGCAGCTCGCGGAGCTCGTGCGCCTCGGCCAGCGGGAGGAACGCCAGCGACCCCTCGCGTTCGCCGCCACCGGCCACGTCCATCTTGAGCTCGGCCAGCCCGAACAGCCGGGCGACGAACGGCTGCACGATGTCGATGCCCTGCAGCCGGTCGATCCGGATCCGCCGCGACTGCTGGTAGATCACGCCGGTGTCGACGCGCAGCTCGTCGGCCTCGATCCAGTACTTCGTCCGCAGCCAGGAGGCCCAGCCGACCACCCCGCCGCCGACCAGCACCAGCAGCAGGATGAGCCCGATCGGGCCGAGGTCGCCGCGGAGCAGGTCGTCCCACGTGGTCGCCACGACGGCGACCAGGAAGATCCCGCCTCTGACCAGCGGGGTCAGCGGGGACAGCCGCCGGAACGGCCGGTCCGGCTCGGTCACAGCCCGGCCGCCTGCGCCTCACCGAGCGACGTCAGCCGGTCGCGCAGCCGCGCCGCCTCCTCGGCGGGCAGGCCGGGGATGTGGGCGCTGGTGCCCGGGCTCGCGGTGTGCAGCTGGACCCGCGCGATCCCGAACGCCCGGTCGAGCGGACCGGCCTGGACGTCGACGTACTGCATCCGTCCGTAGGGCACCACGACCAGCCTGCGCACCAGCGCGCCGCGGGTGATGTAGAGGTCCTCGTCGCGCTCGGCGTAGCCCCAGCGACGCGCGTTGCGCCCGACCAGCACCCAGCCGGCGATCGCGGCGACCAGCACGCCCACCAGCGCGAGCACGACGAGCCACAGCGGCAGGTCCAGGAGCAGGCCTCCGACCAGGACCACGCCGAGAGCGGCCACGGTCATCGCGCCGAGGACGGTGCGGCGCATCCGGGCGAGAGCCGGCGAGACCCGCTGCCACGCGGTGCCGGGCGGCGCGAAGAGGTCGTCCACGAGGCCGAGCGTACGTGCAAGGATGGCGCCGTGAGCGAGCGGCGGGAGCAGGTGGTCGTCGGCGTCGGCAGCGGCGCCGCGGGCTTCGCCGGGCACGAGCGCGGCGGCGGGCCGGGCCTGGCCACGCAGGACATGGTGCTCAACATCGGGCCCCAGCACCCGGCCACCCACGGCGTGCTCCGGCTCCGGCTGGTCCTCGACGGCGAGCGGATCGCCGAGTGCGAGCCGGTCATCGGCTACATGCACCGTGGCGTGGAGAAGCTCTTCGAGGTCCGCGACTACCGGCAGATCATCGTGCTGGCCAACCGGCACGACTGGCTCTCGGCGTTCTCCAACGAGCTCGGCGTGGTGCTGGCCGTCGAGCGGATGCTCGGGATGGAGGTGCCGCAGCGGGCGGTCTGGCTGCGCACGCTGCTGGCCGAGCTCAACCGGGTGCTCAACCACCTGATGTTCCTGGGCTCCTACCCGATCGAGCTCGGCGCGATCACGCCGATCTTCTACGCGTTCCGCGAGCGCGAGACGTTGCAGGCGGTCATGGAGGAGATCTCCGGCGGCCGGATGCACTACATGTTCAACCGGGTCGGCGGCCTCAAGGAGGACATCCCCGCCGGCTGGCTCGACCGGGCCGGGGCCGCGGCCGCCGCCGTCCGGTCCCGGGTCCCGCAGATCGAGGACCTGATCTTCGGCAACGAGATCTTCCGGGCGCGCACCCGGGGCGTGGGGGTGCTCTCACGCGAGCTGGTCGACGCGTACGGCGTGAGCGGCCCGATCGCGCGCGCCTCCGGCGTCGACTTCGACCTGCGCCGCGACGAGCCCTACCTGGCCTACGGCGAGCTCGCCGCCGACGGGGTGCTCCAGGTGATGACCGCCGAGGAGGGCGACTGCTACGCGAGGTTCGGGCTGCTGCTCGACCAGGTGCAGGTGTCGCTCGACCTGGTGGAGGCCTGCATCGACCGGCTCCGGTCGCTGGACCGCGGGCCGATCAACGTCCGGCTGCCCAAGATCCTCAAGGCCCCCGAGGGTGCGACGTACGCCTGGACCGAGAACCCGCTCGGCATCAACGGCTACTACCTGGTGTCCCGGGGCGAGAAGACCCCGTGGCGGCTGAAGCTGCGCAGCGCGTCGTTCAACAACGTCGCGGTGATGCCCGAGGTGCTGACCGGCTGCGTGGTCGCCGACATGGTGTCGATCCTCGGGTCGATGTTCTTCGTCGTCGGTGACGTCGACAAGTGAAGCGATGCCCCGAGGGGCGAGGAAGTAGGTCTCGTAGTGCCCGTGTTCCGTCGCGACGACAAGCGGATCCTGTTCGTGCACGTGCCCAAGACCGGGGGCACCTCGGTCGAGCGGCTGTTCAAGGAGAGCGGCTGGCGGGTGACCTACCTCGACCGCCGGGTCGGGCCCGAGTCGGACAACTGGATGCGCCGCTGCTCGCCGCAGCACATGCACGCCGAGATGCTGCGGCTGATGTTCCACCTGGACCGGTTCGACCTCGTCTTCATGACCGTGCGCGAACCCCTGGCCCGGTTCCGCTCGGAGTACTCCATGCGCCACCGTGACGACCTGCGCACCGACAGCGAGCTCGTCGACGCCTGGGCGGAGCGGACGTTCCGCAAGTACCAGGCCAACCCGTTCCGGCACGACAACCACGTGCGGCCGCAGAGCGAGTTCCTCGTGCCCGGCGCCGTCGTCTACAAGCTCGAGGACGGGTTGGACCGGATGGTCGCCGACCTGCGCGAGCGCTTCGGGCTCGAGGTGGCGTCGACCGTCCCGCACGACAACGCCCGCGTGAAGAAGTCGGGCCTGCCCAGCGAGCAGGTGCAGATCTCACCCGAGACCGAGAAGCGCGTCCGCGAGTTCTACGAGGCCGACTACGCGCAGTTCGGCTACTGACCGCTGCCGCGCAGACGACGCCCGATCCGGGAGAGCAGGCCGGGCCGGTCGGGCTGCGCGGCCGGCTCCGACCGAGGTCGGGCACCCCGCGGCCGGGCCCGGGCCGCGGCCTCCAGGTCGCCCACGACCCGGCCGTCGTCGGGCGCGCGCCGCGGGGTGTCGGTGACCGCCTTGACCAGGCCCGCGGTCAGCCGGGCCGCGACGTCGGGCGGCACCTCGGTGATCGGCACGTTCTCCCCGACGTCCTTGACCAGCGCCGGGTCGGCCAGCGAGTCCAGGTCGCCGATGACGCGCACCCCGAGGTCCCGGATCGCCGCGACCATCTCGCGCTGCACCTCGAGCGCCCGGTCGACCGCCCACTGCGGGGTGAGCAGCCGCTCCTCGTCGGAGCCGGGCGTGCGCTGCTGCAGGTGCCGGGCCGCGCCGAAGCGGACCAGCCGCGTGTAGTCGGCCTCGGACCACTCGCGCTCACGCCAGCGGGCGTTGAACTCGCGGAGCAGCTCGACCTCGGTGAACGTCAGCGACCGGTTCGCGGTCTCGGCCGACTCGAGCGTGCCGGGCCGCACCGAGAGCAGCTGCTCGAAGGAGGAGGCGAGCATCGACTTGTCCTGCTCGTCGACCACGATCACGGTGAGCCGGTCGGTGCCGACCTCGTCGGCCCACAGCCGGATCAGCCGGTCGTGCCGGTGCCGGTTCCAGAACGTCGGCGTCACCGTCGTGTGCTCGGTGTTGAGCATCATCTCCACGAGCCAGTAGTGGTAGGATATTACGAACCGGTTATGGATGTACTGCTGACACAGCGACTGCATTATACGGTGCACCCACC
>JBQCEF010000200.1:0-6890 GCA_051960495.1 Nocardioides sp.
TCTTCCGGCGACGGGCTCGCACCGAAGTACGCACGGCTGACCCGGCCCGGCCACCGCGGCGCACCCGTCGAGACCGCGCGGGCCCGGCCGGTCGAGCCCGTCGACACCTCGCAGCGGCCCTGACCCCGTGTCCCCCTACGTCGCCGTCGTCGGCCCGGGCGACCCCCGTGACCCAACCGTCCTGGACCTCGCGCGGCAGGCCGGCCGGCTGCTGGCCGCCCGGGGCTGGACCGTCGTCACCGGCGGGCTCGGCGGGTTGATGGCGGCCGCGGCCGCGGGGGTCGCCGAGTCGGACGGCACGGCGGTCGCGCTCCTGCCCGGCACGGACCGGTCCGCCGCCTCGCCGGGACACACCGTGGTGATCCCCACCGGCCTCGGCGAGATGCGCAACGCGCTGATCGTCCGCACGGCCGACGCGGTGCTCGCGATCGGGGGCAGCTGGGGCACGCTCTCGGAGGTCGCGCTCGCCGCCCGGACCGGCGTCCCGGTGTTCGCCGTCGCCGGCTGGGACCTCGGCGGGCTGCCCGCTGGCGAGGGCGTCGTACCCGTGACCGCCTGCGACTCCGTGGCGGACGCCGTGGCCCGGATCGCCGAGGTCCTCGGCTGACCGGTCACGACGTCGGCTACTATTCCAGCCGTCGGCCCGAACGGGCAGGCAGGCGGATGTAGCTCAGTTGGTAGAGCGCGACCTTCCCAAGGTCGATGTCGCGAGTTCGAGTCTCGTCATCCGCTCCACTCCCTCCGATTCGTCCGCGGTTCCGAGCCGTCGCGCCGCGAGGCTGCCCCGGACGAATCCGCGCCGGCGGGGCCGCGTCAGTGGTCGGGCAGGTCGCGCAGGTGGCGCACCGGGCTCGCCAGCAGGATCAGCGGCGACAGGAACGTCAGGGCGGCCAGCACGAACAGCGCGTCGCGCGCCCCGAGCCAGGTGCCGAGGGCACCTGCGGCGAGCCCCCCGAGCGGGATGGCGCCCCAGGACACGAATCGGACCGTGGCCATCACCCGCGACAGCATCTCGGGCGGGCTCGCGATCTGCCGGTAGGTGCGCGTGGCGGTCGAGACCACGACGACGCCGCCGGCGAACACGATGCTGCCGAGCGCGAACAGGACGTAGCCGGGCGTGCCGTCCCCGAGCGGGATCAGGAAGGCACCGGCCACGGACACGAAGCCGGCGACGATGCAGGCGCGTGCCGAGCCGATCGTGCGTACGACGGACGGCACCAGCGCCGCGCCCGCGAGCGAGCCGATCCCCTCCGCGGCGAGCAGGAACCCGACGAGCGCCGCCGGTGCGTGCAGGTCGCGCACGAGGTAGAGCGCGAACAGCGCCATCTGGCCGCCGCAGACGAAGTTGATCGCGGTGGCGTCCCACATGCAGGGCCCCATGACGGGGTGCCGCGTGACGAACTCCCAGCCCTCGCGGATCATCGCGCGCATCGGCGGGCGGTCGGCCGACGGCGCGGTCCGGTCCGGGAGCCGGCGCAGCAGCGCGGCCGAGACGAGGTAGGACACCGAGTTGACGAGCAGGGTCGGCACGGCGCCGAGCAGCTGCACGAACACGCCGCCGAGCGACGGTCCGCCCAGCTGGCTCGCGGCGTGGGTGCCGCTCATGAACGAGTTGCGTGCCTGCAGCTGCTCCTTGGGCACGACGCTCGGCAGGAACGTCGAGTTGGCGATGTCGAAGAGCACGTTGGCGAAGCTGGTCACCAGCGCCACCACGACGAGCTGCGCGATCGACAGGGCGTCGAGCCACCACGCGACCGGGATGGACGCCACCGCGAGCGCGCGCACCACGTCCATCCCGACCTGCAGCCGGCGCAGCGGCAGGCGTTGGGTGATGACCCCGGCGGGCAGACCGATCACCAGCCAGGCGACGTACGACGACGCCGCGATGACGCCCATCTCGAACGCGGTGGCGTCGAGGACGAGCAGCGCGGTCAGCGGCAGCGCCACGGCGCCGACGGCGGACCCGACCGAGCTGGCCGCGCCGGCCGACCAGTAGGTCCAGAAGGCTCGTGTGTCGACGGCTTCCCGAGTAAGTTCCATAATGGAACGGACCCTAGGGCCTGCCGAGTCCCACCGCAACCAGGAAGATCGAGCCATGAAGCGTGACGACCTCGCCGACGCGACCTGTGGGATCGCCCAGGCGCTCGGGGTCGTCGGCGACTGGTGGACGTTCCTAGTCGTGCGGGAGATCGCCGGCGGCACGACCCGGTTCGACGGCATCCAGACCGCGCTGGGCATCAGCCGCCGCGCGCTCACCGAGAGGCTCGGCCACCTCGTCGAGCACGGCGTCCTGACGCGCACGCCGTACAGCGAACGGCCGCTGCGTCACGACTACCTGCTCACCGCCAAGGGCGAAGGGCTGTTGCCGGTGCTGCTCGCGCTGCAGGAGTTCGGCGACCGGCACGTTCTCGGCGACGGCGAGGTCACCGCGACGGCCGCCGCGTCGTCGGTCGAGGCGCAGCGCGTCCACGACCTGCTCGGGCGACAGGTCGCCGACCTCGGGCTGCCGGCGCACACCGGGGAGGAGACCCGGCTGCGTCCGGCACAGGGGTGGCGGGTCGTCTACTTCTTCCCCGGCGCGTTCGCCCCCGGCTCGCGGGGCTTCCCGGGCGGCTGGGGCGACATCCCCGGCGCGGCCGGCTGCACGCTCGAGTCGACGACGTACGCCGCCCACCACGGGGAGTTCGCCGCGGCCGGGGCCGACGTCGTCGGGATCAGCTCGCAGCGCACCGACCAGCAGGCCGCGTTCGCCGAGCACGCCCGGATCCCGTTCGCGCTGCTCTCCGACGTCGACCTGCGCGTCGGCACGGCACTGCGGCTGCCGGCGTTCCGGGTCGCCGGGACGGACCGCTACAAGCGCCAGACGTTGCTGCTGGATCCGACCGGCACGGTCCGCCACGTGCAGATGCCGATCACCGACCCGGCCGGTTCCGTCACCGAGATGCTCGAGGCCGTGCGCGCACTGGCGGGCTGACGCCCCGACCCGATTCGTCCGCGGTTCCGAGCCACCCCGCCACGGCGCCGCCCCGGACGAATCGGGGTCAGCCGCGGCCCTCCTCGACGAGCAGGTCGTGCAGCGACCGGACCTCCTCCTCGCACGCGGCGCACCCCGCGAGGTGGGTGGCCATCGCCGGGTCGTCGTACCCGGGCTCGCCGAGCCGGCGCTCGACGTACTCGTCCATCAGCCGGAAGCAGTCGTCGCACGACAGCCAGGGCTCGGTGTCGAGCGTGAGTGCAGCGAGCACCTCCGGCGTGACGCTGCGCTGGTCGGCGCTCATCGGTTCGCTCCTTCCCGCAGAGCCTGGTCGAGGTGGCCGGACGCGGCGAGGTGCGCGCGGACCCGCACCCGGGCGTCGTGCAGGGTCTTGTAGAGGGCGTTGCGCTTGGTGCCGAGCCGCTCCGCGAGCACGTCGATCGGGACCCCGTCGACGAGCAGCGCCAGCATCACCCGGCGCTGGTGCGGGGTCAGCGCGTCGTTGATCGCCCGGCGCACGGCGCGGGCCAGGTCGGCGCCCTCGGCGTACTGCTCCACCGACGGTCCGAGGTCCACGGTCACGTCCGCGTCGTCGAGCAGCACCTGGCGGGACCGCCAGGCCACGCTGCGCACCTCGGTCGCGGCCTGCAGGATCGCGAACTTGTAGGCCCAGGTGGTGAAGCGGCTGCGGCCCTCGAACGTCGAGAGCTTCGCGAGCACCGCCACCATCGCCTCGTCCGCGGCCTGGTGGGCGAGCTCCTCGACGTTGTCGGCGCCGCCGGCGGCGAGCATCGGCCGCATCCGCAGCACCTGGTGGTACGCCGCGCGCACGAGAAGAGCGTGCAGCCGCCGGAGCGCGAGGTCGTGCTGCGGTCCGTCAAGCGTCAGCGCCTGCACCCAGTCGTCGGGGTCCCGCTCGACCTCGGCGGTTCCGGCGGCCGGCTGCGGAGCGCCCGCACCGACGCGCGTCACGAGGCGACCCCGGGCCGGGGCAGCGGCGACAAGATCCGTGCGGCCAGCTCCGGTGGGCAGCCCCGGTCCACGAGCGCGAGCAGCTCGTGGACGTCGATGCCCGGCTGGGTGGACAAGCACTCGGCCAGCGGCGCCGGGAAGCCGGCCTCGAGGAGGCGGCAGCGCCGCCAGGCGACCACGTCCGCCGGCGGTCCGTCGGAACGGCACGGCGAGCCGGTCTGTCGGATGTCGTGGAGGTTCATGTCTCGTTGGCGTCGCGCGCTCGACCAGGTCTTACCGGATGCGGACCCTCCGGTAAGACCTTCCTGCGGCCGCGACGCGAACCCGGTCATGAACCCTCCCTCCCTCCCGAGTGTGTGGTCCGGGGTGCGGCCGGTCAACGAACCGGCCCGGACGACGGCGGTGCTGGTGTGCGCGGGCAGCGCCGGCGTCCATCTCGCCCTCGTGCCCGAGCACCTGCACGAGTCGGGGGCGCTGGGGGCGGCGTTCCTCCTCGACGGCCTGCTCCTCGCGGTGGCCGCCGTACTGCTCGGTGATCCTGCTCGGGAGACCCGCACGACGCCGGCGGTCGCGGCGCGCCTCGTTGCGACCGCCGGCGCCTACGTCCTGTCCCGGACCTCGGGGATCCCATGGCTCCTGCCCGACCCCGAACCTCTCGACGCGCTCGGTGCCGTCACCACCGTGTCCGAGCTCGCCGGCGCCAATGCCTGCGTGCTCCTGACCCTCCGAAGGGAACCTCGATGACCTCCACCCCCACGACCCCTGGCCCGGAAGGACCCGGACCCGCCCGCAGCACCGCCGTACGTCGTCCCGTGCCGCTCCCGCTGCTCGCCGTCGTCGCGCTGGTCGCCGCACTCGCGACGACCCTCACCGCCACCGGCCACGCCGACCCCGCGGAAGCCCACTCCCGGCACGCGGCCGTGCCGGGGCCCACCGACAACGCCCGGCAGCAGGCCTTCCACGACCGGATGCGCAAGCTGTGGGAGGACCACGTCACGTGGACCCGGCTGGCGATCGTGGCGTTCGCCGACGACTCTCCCGGGTTCGATGCCGCCGCCGCACGGCTGCTGCGCAACCAGCGCAACATCGGCGACGCGATCAAGCCGTTCTACGGCGACGCCGCGGGCGACCGGCTGACATCCCTGCTGAGCGACCACATCGCGATCGCCGTCGAGCTGCTCCAGGCGGCCAGGGCCGGCGACACCGCGAAGGTCGAGGACGCCTCCCGGCGCTGGTACGCGAACTCCGACGACATCGCCGACTTCCTCGCCGGCGCGAACTCCCGCTACTGGCCGCGCAAGGAGATGCGGGCGGCGATGCGCATGCACCTCGACCAGACCCTGGCCGAGGCGCAGGACGAGCTCACCGGCCACTACGCCCGCAGCGTCCGCGACTACGACGCGATCCACCGGCACATCCTCGGCATGGCGGACGTGCTGAGCAACGGGATCCTGCAGGCCTTCCCCGGCCGGTTCCGCTGACCCGAGGCGGCGGCCGGCGCGGGACGTCATACCGATGGTGGCCTGTAGACCACCGGAGGTACGACGTCCCGCGGGCCTACGCTCACCCCATGGGCCGCCTGCACGACCGCTACCGCGCCTCCGGGGCCGACCTGCCGTTCCGCAGCCCGCTGCCCGCGCACGGCGTCGCCATGGAGGGGTACTTCTGGCGGTTCACCGACCCCGCCACCGGCCGGGTCGTGATCGCGCTCAACGGCGTCAACCGCGCGGGGGACGGTCACTGGTCGACGCTCGGCCTCGCCGCGCACCCGCACGGGTTCCTGCACACCACCGCCCATCCGGACGGGTCCGCACACCCGGGCGGTCTCGGCGCCTATGCGGGCGAGGCGTTCCACGGGGAGGCGTCGCGCCTCCGGGTCGACCTCGGCCCGCGGTCGCGGCTCGACGTGACCGTGACCGAGGCGGTGCCCTGGCCGCGCCGGAGCCTCGGCGGGTCCAGCGTCTTCCAGGCGGTGCCGGGGCTCAACCAGTACTGGCACCCGTGGCTGCTCGGCGGCCGCGCCACCGGTACCGCGACGCTCGGCGACGAGGTGTGGACGCTCGACGGCGCGCAGGTCTACGCGGAGAAGAACTGGGGCAAGGGCGGCTTCCCCGAGGCGTGGTGGTGGGGGCAGGCGCAGGGGTTCGAGGACCCGGGGGTCTGCGTCGCGTTCGCCGGCGGGATCGTCAACGTCGGTCGGCTGCGCAAGACGGTCACGGCGCTCGTCGTACTGCTGCCCGACGGCACGCTCGTCCGGCTCGGCGACCCGCTGGTCTCGCCGGTGCGGGCCGAGGTCACCGACGAGCACTGGATCGTGCGCGGACGCGGGGTGCGCTGGTCGGTGGACGTCGAGGGGCACTCACCGCTCGGCGCCGCCCACGTCCTGCCGGTGCCGCTGCCGGAGGAACGCCGCAACGTGCCCGGCGCGATCGAGCACCTGGCCGGGTCGATGCGGGTGTCGGTACGCCGCCGGGGCCGGACCGTCTGGTCCGGGCGCACTGACCTCGCGGCGCTCGAGCACGGCGGCATCGACCGGGCCCGCGCGGAGGTGCTCCGCCGCGGCCACGGGCCGGCGGCCACGGACGCGCCACCTCAGCCGGCGGGCCCTGGGGTCGCCAACTAGCCTCGGGACCATGACCGAGTTCACCGGGATCCCCGTCACCGCGCTGGACTTCTACGACGACCTCGAGATGGACAACACCAAGTCGTGGTGGGCCGCTCACAAGGACACCTACGACACCGCGGTCAAGGCTCCGATGACGGCACTGGTCGCCGCGCTGGAGGACGAGTTCGGCCCCGCGAAGGTGTTCCGGCCCTACCGCGACGTCCGGTTCGCCAAGGACAAGACGCCGTACAAGACCCACCAGGGCGCGTTCGTGGCGAGTGGCCCGTCGACCGGCTGGTACGTCGAGGTGGCCGCGCCCGGCGTCCGGGTCGGCGCGGG
>JBQCEF010000201.1:0-6891 GCA_051960495.1 Nocardioides sp.
GGTCTACGACCGCGACCGCGCGCTGGCGCTCTTCGGGTTCGAGTACGTGCTGGAGATGTACAAGCCCGCGGCCCAGCGTCGCTGGGGCTACTACGCTCTCCCGATCCTGTACGGCGACCGGCTGGTCGGCAAGCTCGACGCGACCACCGAGCGCGACGCCGGGGTGCTGCGGGTCGACGCGCTGCACGAGGACGAGCCGTTCACGAAGGCGATGCGGGCCGCCGTGGAGCGCGAGATCGACGACCTGGCTCGCTGGCTGCAGGTCGAGCGGGTGTGAGGAGGCGCCGGGTCGGCGTCAGCGGCCGGTGAGCGCGTCGCGCATCGGCACGAACTTGGCCTGCGCCTCGGCGAGCTCGGACTCCGGGTCGGAGTCCGCGACGATGCCGCAGCCCGCGAACAGCCGCACCCGCGGCCCGGACACCTCGGCGGAGCGCAGCGCGATGCCCCACTCGCCGTCGCCGCTGGCGTCCATCCACCCGACCGGGCCGGCGTAGCGGCCGCGGTCCATCCCCTCGATCTCGGTGATCAGCGCGGTGGCCTCGCGGGTGGGGGTGCCGCCGACCGCGGCCGAGGGGTGCAGCGCCTCGGCGAGGGTCAGCGACGAGGCCCGGTCCGCGCCGTCGTCGCCGTCGAGCGCCGCGACGCCCGCGACGTCGGTGGCCAGGTGCATCACGTTGGGCAGGTGCAGCACGAACGGCGCCTCGGGCACGTTCATCGACGTGCAGTGCGGCGCGAGCGCGTCGGCGACCGAGCGGACGGCGTACTCGTGCTCCTCGAGGTCCTTCGACGACCGGGCGAGGGTGGCGGCGAGCGCCAGGTCGCGCTCGTCGTCGCCGGTGCGCCGGATCGTGCCGGCGAGCACTCGGGAGGTGACCAGCCCGCGCTCGCGCCGCACCAGCATCTCCGGCGTCGCGCCGAGCAGTCCGTCGACGTGGAAGGTCCAGGTCATCGGGTAGTCCTCGGCGAGGCGCCGCAGCGGCCAGCGCACGTCGACGTCCTGCGCGGCGGTCGCGACCAGGTCGCGGGCCAGCACGACCTTCTCCAGGTCGCCCGCGTTGATCCGGCGCACCGCCTCGGCGACCACGGACTCCCACGCGGTACCGCTGAGGGCGCCGTCTGCGAAGGTGACGTCGCGCGGGGCCGGTACGTCGGTGTGGGCGGTCAGCGACGGGGGCGCGGTGATCCCCGCCGCGCTGATCGTGGTGACCCAGGACCGGTCACCGCGGCGGCCGACGACGACCTCGGGGACGACCAGCACGCTGTCACCGGGCTCGTCGGCGAACGCGAACGAGCCGAAGCAGACCAGCCCGGTGCCGGGCTCGCCGACCTCGTCGCGGACCACGGCGGCGTGGGCGTGGGTCTCCCACCAGGACCGTGCCTCGGCGAACCGGTCCGGCCCGGAGGTGCGGAGCACGGCGGCCCGGCCCCAGCCGACCAGCCCGTCGCCGCGTCGTACCCATGCGGTGCCCGGGTGCTCGGCCGGGTCGGGCAGCAGGTCCAGCAGCGGACCGGGGTCGTCCACGGCGACGGTGCGCACGACGAGCGGTGCCGTCTCGGCGGCCTGACCGGCCGCGGGCGTCGAGGACTGCGTCACGGTGGGCCAGCCTACGACCGCCGGGCGAGCGACCCCCAATCGGTCGCCTCTAAGGTGGCCCTCGTGACCCGAGCCGACCTGGACAAGAAGCCCGCCGAAGTCGCGGCGATGTTCGACGACGTGGCGCGCCGCTACGACCTGACCAACGACGTGCTGTCGCTGGGCCAGGACCGGCGCTGGCGCACCCAGGTGGTCAAGGCCGTGGATGCACGCCCGGGGGAGCGGGTGCTCGACCTCGCGGCCGGCACCGGCACGTCCAGCCAGCCGTTCGCCGACCGCGGCGCGCTCGTGGTGCCCTGCGACTTCTCCCTCGGCATGCTGCGGGTCGGAAAGAAGGCGAGGCCGCACCTGCCGTTCACCGCGGGTGACGGCACCCGGCTGCCGTTCGCCGACGCCACCTTCGACGCGGTGACGATCTCGTTCGGGCTGCGCAACATCGTCGACCCCGACCAGGGCCTGCGCGAGCTGCGGCGGGTCACCCGACCCGGCGGCCGGATCGTGGTGTGCGAGTTCAGCCACCCGACCAACGCGGCGTTCCGCACCGTCTACATCGAGTACCTCATGAAGGCGCTGCCGGCCGTCGCGCGGGCCGTCTCCTCGAGCCCGGACGCCTACGTCTACCTCGCCGAGTCGATCCGCGCCTGGCCCGACCAGGAGGGCCTCGCCCACCGGATCGGCGCCGCCGGATGGGGTGAGGTGCAGTGGCGCAACCTGTCCGGGGGGATCGTCGCGCTGCACCGCGCCAGCGCCTGAGGGCCCGGCTCGCAGTATGTGACCCGGGCCTCTAGACTGTGCCGGTCGCCATTAGTGAACGCTTTCACTAAGTCACATGAAGATCGCCGAGGTGCCCCCGATGAGCCGGACTTCCGCCGATGAGCGGCAAGCCGACGTCATCGTCGTAGGCGCCGGTCCGGCCGGAGCCAGCACCGCCTTCCACCTCGCGAGCGCCGGCGCCGACGTGCTGCTGCTGGAGAAGGCGTCGTTCCCCCGCGACAAGATCTGCGGCGACGGGCTCACCCCGCGGGCGGTGCGCCAGCTGATCGGCATGGGCTTCGACCTCGACGCGCCCGGCTGGCAGCGCAACCGCGGGCTGCGGATCGTCGGCGCCGGCCACACCCTCGAGCTGCCGTGGCCCGAGCTCGGCGCGTTCCCGAACTACGGCCTGGTCCGCACCCGGATGGACCTCGACGAGATCCTGGCCCGCCACGCCGAGAAGGCGGGCGCGCGGCTGATGGAGCGTACGTCGGTCACCGGGCCGGTCGTCGACGAGCGCACCGGCCGCGTGGTCGGTGTGACCGCCAAGCCGGTCGACGACCGCGGCCGCCGCACCGGCGACGACATCACCTACTCGGCCCCCGTGGTCATCGCCTGCGACGGCGTGTCCGCCCGGCTGGCGATCGCGATGGGCCTCGAGCGGCGCGAGAACCGTCCGATGGGCGTGGCCGTGCGGGCCTACTACGAGACCCCGCGCCACGACGACGAGTGGATGGAGTCGTGGCTGGAGCTGTGGGACGGCACCCCCGGGCGCAGCAACCTGCTCCCCGGCTACGGCTGGATCTTCGGCGTCGGCGACGGTACCGCCAACGTCGGCCTCGGCATCTTGAACACCTCCAAGGCGTTCCAGCACGTCGACTACAAGGACATCCTGCGGCGGTGGCTGGCCAACACCCCGGCGGAGTGGGGCTTCCGCGACGAGAACCGGGTCGGCAAGGTCGGATCGGCCGCGCTGCCGATGGGCTTCAACCGCAAGCCGCACTACACCCGGGGCATGCTGCTGGTCGGCGACTCGGGCGGGATGGTCAACCCGTTCAACGGCGAGGGCATCGACTCCGCCCTCGAGTCCGGCGAGATGGCGGCGCACACCGTGCTGCAGGCGCTGGCCCGTCCGGAGGGCCCCGGGCGCGAGCGGGTGCTGGAGGGATACGCTGCTGCGCTGGACGCGGCGTACGGCGGCTACTTCACGCTCGGCCGGGTCTTCGCCAAGATGATCGGCAACCCGACGTTCATGAAGCAGGCGACGAAGTACGGGCTTCCGCGTGAGTCGTTGATGCGGTTCATGCTCAAGCTGATGGCCAACCTGACCGACCCGCACGACGGTGACGTCTCGGACCGCGTCATCAACGCACTGAGCAAGGCAGCACCCCGGGCCTGAGGTCCGAAGACCAGATCCAGACAGGCGCACGACGCAGGACAGGAGGGAACGCAAGCGATGGAGCTCTACACGCCCGTCCTCGCGCTCATGCTGCTCGCAGCAGGTTTCGCGGTGTTCTCGGTGATCATGAGCAGCCTGGTGGGCCCGCGGCGCTACAACCGCGCCAAGGCCGACTCCTACGAGTGCGGCATCGAGCCCACTCCCCAGGCGCTCGGCGGTGGCCGCTTCCCGGTGAAGTACTACATCACCGCGATGCTGTTCATCGTCTTCGACATCGAGATCGTCTTCCTCTACCCCTGGGCCGTCGCCTTCGACTCGATGGCGCTGTTCGGCCTCGTCGAGATGGTGCTGTTCATCCTGACCGTCTTCGTGGCCTATGCCTACGTGTGGAGGCGGGGTGGCCTCGAGTGGGACTGAACATCTCCACCAGCCGTTCGAACGAGCAGGGACTGATCTGACGTGGGAATCGAAGAGAAGCTCCCCAGCGGAGTCCTGCTGACCACCGTCGAGGGGGTCGCGGGTTACATGCGCAAGGCGTCGTTCTGGCCGGCGACGTTCGGCCTGGCCTGCTGCGCCATCGAGATGATGACCTCCGGTGGTCCGCGCTACGACCTGGCCCGCTTCGGCATGGAGGTCTTCCGGGCCTCCCCGCGCCAGGCGGACCTGATGATCGTCGCCGGCCGGGTCAGCCAGAAGATGGCCCCGGTCCTGCGCCAGATCTACGACCAGATGCCCGACCCGAAGTGGGTGCTCGCCATGGGCGTGTGCGCCAGCTCGGGCGGCATGTTCAACAACTACGCGATCGTCCAGGGCGTCGACCACGTCGTACCCGTCGACATGTACCTCCCGGGCTGCCCGCCGCGGCCGGAGATGCTGATCGACGCGATCCTCAAGCTGCACGAGCAGGTCCAGGCCACCAAGCTGGGCTCCAACCGGATCGCGGAGATCGAGACCAACGAGAACGACGCCCTGCGCGCGCTGCCGACGTCCGAGATGCGGGGGATGCTGCGATGAGCGACGAGAAGAAGCCCGCCGCCGGCGTGCCCACCGACGGCACGGTGACCCCGGGGACCGAGCCCGACGCCACCGACAACGCGCCGGAGAACACCCTCCCGGCCGACCCCGAGCAGCTCCAGCCGGAGGTCGTGGGCGTCAAGCACGGCATGTTCGGCGTCAAGGGCACCGGCGACACCTCGGGCTACGGCCGGCTGATCCGCCCCGTGGCGATGCCCGGCGGCACCGCCCGGCCCTACGGCGGCTGGTTCGACGAGGTCGTCGACGGGCTCGAGAACGGTCTGGCCGGACAGGGGGTCGACACCGCGATCGAGAAGGTCGTCGTCCACCGGGGCGAGATCACGATCTTCGTCCGGCGCGAGCACCTGCCGGCGGTCGCGCAGATGCTGCGCGACGACGAGGCGCTGCGCTTCGAGTTCTGCTCCGGCGTCTCGGGCGTGCACTACCCCGAGGACACCGGCCGCGAGCTGCACGCGGTCTACCACCTGCTGTCGATGACCCACAACCGGCGCATCCGGCTCGAGGTCACCTGCCCCGACGCCGACCCGCACATCCCGTCGGTCGTCGCGGTCTACCCGACCAACGACTGGCACGAGCGCGAGACCTACGACTTCTTCGGGATCGTCTTCGACGGGCACCCGTCGCTGACCCGGATCGAGATGCCCGACGACTGGCCGGGTCACCCGCAGCGCAAGGACTACCCGCTCGGCGGCATCCCCGTCGAGTACAAGGGCGCCACCATCCCACCGCCGGACACGCGGAGGTCCTACTCATGACCAGCACCACCCAGGGCACCACCGACCCCTACGCCGCGCACGGGTCCGAGACCAGCGCGGGACGGGTCTTCACCGTCACCGGCCAGGACTGGGACTCGGTCGTCTCCGGCATCGCCGACGAGGGCGACGACCGCGTCGTGGTCAACATGGGCCCCCAGCACCCGTCGACCCACGGCGTGCTCCGGCTGATCCTCGAGCTCGAGGGCGAGACGGTGAAGGAGGCCCGCTGCGGGATCGGCTACCTGCACACGGGCATCGAGAAGAACATGGAGTACCGCTCCTGGACGCAGGGCGTCACGTTCTGCACCCGGATGGACTACCTCTCGCCGTTCTACAACGAGGCCACCTACGTCCTGGGCGTGGAGCGGCTGCTCGGCATCGAGGACGAGATCCCGGAGAAGGCGCAGGTCATGCGCGTGCTCCTCATGGAGCTCAACCGGATCTCGAGCCACCTCGTCGCGATCGCGACCGGCGGCATGGAGATCGGCGCGCTGACCGTCATGACGATCGGGTTCCGCGAGCGCGAGCTCGTCCTGGACCTGTTCGAGCTGATCACCGGCCTGCGCATGAACCACGCGTTCATCCGGCCCGGCGGTGTCGCGCAGCGGATGCCTCCCGGCGCGCTGGACCAGATCCGCGACTTCATCGCGCTGATGAAGAAGCGGCTGCCGGAGTACGCCGACCTCTGCAACGCCAACCCGATCTTCAAGGGCCGGCTGCAGGACGTGGGCTACCTCGACCTGGCCGGCTGCCTGGCGCTCGGCATCACCGGACCGGTGCTGCGCTCGACCGGCTACGACTGGGACCTGCGCAAGAAGCAGCCCTACTGCGGCTACGAGGACTACGACTTCGACGTCGTCACCTGGGACACCTGCGACTCCTACGGGCGCTTCCGCATCCGCCTCGACGAGATGTGGGAGTCGCTGAAGATCATCGAGCAGGCGGCCGACCGGCTCGCCGGGCTCGAGGGCGCCCCGGTGATGGTGGAGGACAAGAAGATCGCCTGGCCGAGCCAGCTCGCCGTCGGCAGTGACGGGATGGGCAACAGCCTCGACCACATCAAGCACATCATGGGCGAGTCCATGGAGGCGCTGATCCACCACTTCAAGCTGGTCACCGAGGGCTTCCGGGTCCCGGCCGGCCAGGCCTACGTGCCGATCGAGTCCCCCCGCGGGGAGCTCGGCGCGCACGTCGTGTCCGACGGCGGGACCCGGCCGTTCCGTGCGCACTTCCGCGACCCGTCGTTCACGAACCTGCAGGGAACCTCGGTCATGAGCGAAGGCGGCCAGGTGGCCGACGTCATCGTGGCCATCGCGTCGATCGACCCCGTCATGGGTGGAGTGGACAGGTAGATG
>JBQCEF010000202.1:0-3046 GCA_051960495.1 Nocardioides sp.
GTCGTCGAGCACGATCCCCGGCTCAACGGTGCACCGCCGGTTCTCCACGTCGACGTGGAGCAGGCGGTTGCAGTACTTCGAGAAGTCGATGACGACCGCGGTGTTCGTGCACTGGCCGGCGAGGCTGGTGCCGCCCCCGCGCGAGACGACGGGCACGCCGTACTCCCGGCAGACGGCGACGGCCTGCGCGGCGGCCTCCGTGGTGCGGGGGACCACCACGCCGATCGGGACCTCGCGGTAGTTCGAGGCGTCGGTGGAGTAGGCCGCGCGGCTGCCGGTGTCGAAGCGGACCTCGCCGTCGACGCGGTCCTGCAGGGCCTGGACCAGGGCCGTCGTGTCGGCGGTGCCGGGGGCGTCCGGGCCGGCTGCGGCGTCGCGGCGGCGGATCAGCGGCAGGTCGGTCAGCGTCATACGCCCTCCTCGCGGGGCTGCGGTCGGTGGCTGGCCGTCCTGGTACCCGAATTCATTGCGCATATGCAATGAAACGCGGCTCATTTTCGGTGGGGGCAGAGTCGCCCGAGGGTCGCTCTGCGCACGTTCGGCAGGTTCTGGACGAGTTTTGGATGTCCAACGTGCGCAGGGCGCCTCGATTACCGGACCTGCCCCCAGGGGGACTGGGTCCCGCGGCGCAGCTCCCGCTCCACGAGCCGGACCTCCAGGTCCGGCTCCGCCTCCCAGCCCGCCGGCAGAGCGGTGGTCCACCTCCGCTCGGACTCGGGCTCCCAGCGGGCTCGCGATCGGGCCTCGAGCAGCCGGTCGCGCACCAACGTCGGGTTCCGGAGATCCGGTCCTGTGATGCGCGTGACCTCTAGGCCGTGAGCACGGAAACGCGCTTCCCGTCCGACGTCGGCGGAGTGGCGTGCCGCGCGCCGATGGTCCGCGCCGTCGTACTCGGCAACCAGCCCAGGCTCGACGTCCAGCAGGTCCGGGTAGCCGAGGAGGCGCCCCTGGAGGTCGAAGATCGGTTGGTTGACCAGGGGTTTCGGCAGGCCGGCATCGACGGACCACACCTTGCGCGACCGGGTTTCGTTGGGCGACCAGCTGTTCTCGTCCGCCAGGTCCAGCCCCGCATGTACGAGGGGAACGCCTCGCCAACCGGCGTGAGCTGTGGCGTAGGCGCGGACGCGCACCAAGGAGGTCAGTTCCGCGAGAGCGGCCATGTCGACGGCCACCATCGCCTCGGTGAGCTCCCCGGCGAGCCGCATCTCGTCGAAGACCGCCCGCTCAGGGATCGTGCAGGGCAGGCCGTGCACCATGACGATCTCATCGACGGGCAGCGGGTCGCGCAGCAATAAGACGTCCGAGCCACCGCGGATGTTGCCCCGGCGACCGAGAGCCAGCGGCACCGGCAGCCGTGTCCTGCCGTCGGGACGGACGCCGTCCAGGTACCCGGCTCCCTGGAGGTGCAGTGACGCCCACCCGGTCAGGGCACCCGCCGCGGGAAGCCGGACGGCGGCCTCGGCGGCGCGTTGCGCCGGCGCCGTCGGGTCGACCCGGGTAGGCACGTGGAAGCCTCGGCTGCTCTGGCGCCACCCCGGCCCCTGGGCCTGGCCCCGGGTGGGGCCGGTGAGCCCGGCGGGGTCCACGCGCACAGGAAGGACAGGGCGGATGAGTGCTCTGCCTGCTGTCCTCCTGGCTGCGCTGGACATGTCCGGCACTCTGCCGCGACGTCGGCAGAGCCGCATCCGACTGTCCACAGGCATGGAGTCAGCGGGAGACCAGCCGGGAGCGGAGGCAGGCGCCCGCCACGCCACTTCCCACCTCTCTGCGCACGTTCGGCAGGTCCTGAGCGAGTTTTGGATGCGCAACGTGCGCGGGGAACCGTCTCGTGCGCGCTGGGTCAGGACTCGCGGGAGTGAGCCTTGCGTGCGGGGCTGGCGCGGCGGCGTGCAGGATCGGCGGCGCGCCCGGGTGTGCGGGGGACCGGCCCCGGCCCGGTGATGGATAGCATGAGCGGGCCCGAGCCGCCCTGCCGAGGAGACCGCTTCCGTGAGCCCGTCCGCGACCGTGACGTCGGTGCACGTCGACGACGCCGGGGTGCGGGCGACGGGCGCTGCCGAGGTGGTCCTCGACGTGCTGTTCGACGGGCGCCGGATCTGGTCGTTCCACCTGCACCGCGACGGCGTCCGCCAGGGCGGGGACACCTACCTCGCGGAGTGGCCGCCGGCCCTGCGCCGGTTCCTCGACGGGGTCACCCAGCTCAGCGTCGTCGAGCACGTCGACCAGCACGTGGTGTACGACGAAGAGGTGCGCCTCGGCTTGGGGACCGAGCGGATCGCCGTGGTCAACGAGCGTGGCCTGCCGCTCGGGATCGACAAGTCGCTGCGTCTCGCGCAGACCTTCGACACCCGCAGCGCCGAGCACGTCGCGCCGCTGCTCGACTCGATCGAGGAGGTGCTCGGGGCGCTGAAGAAGGCCGGGATCGACGCCTTCCCGGCCTACGGCACGCTCCTGGGGGCGGTCCGCGGCGGGAAGCTGATCGGCCACGACAGCGACGCCGACCTCGGCTACGTCAGCGAGCACACCCACCCCGTTGACGTGGTGCGCGAGTCGTTCGACATCCAGCGCGCGCTGGCCGACATGGGCTACCCGATCACGCGCTACAGCGGCGCGGCGTTCAAGGTCGACGTCGAGGAGGGGGACGGCTCGGTCCGGGGCCTCGACGTGTTCGGCGGCTTCCTGATGAACGACCACCTCTACCTGATGGGCGAGATCGGCACCCCGTTCAAGCGTGAGTGGATCTTCCCGCTCGGCACGACCACGCTCGAGGGACGCGAGCTCCCGGCGCCCGCGAACACCGACGAGTTCCTCACCGCGACCTACGGACCGAGCTGGCGGGTGCCGGACCCGGCCTACGTCTTCGAGACCCCGGAGTCGACCCACCGCCGCCTGAACGGCTGGTTCCGCGGCACCCGGGTCAACCGGGAGAAGTGGGACCCAACAACCACGGTACCCGGGAGCATGGACGGCCCCGTGATGCAAACCAACTTCGTGCCGTGGGTGCACCACAAGGCCAAGGGCCGGATGCCGTACTTCTACAACAGCG
>JBQCEF010000203.1:0-7869 GCA_051960495.1 Nocardioides sp.
GCGTGCTGGGCGACGACGCCGTCGAACGCCTTGACGTACTCCAGCGCGCGGCGCATCAGCACCGCGTCGGAGACGCACTTGCCGTCGTCGGAGAACACCCGCACCTGCGCCGCGGAGTCGGCCATCGCCCCGAGCTCGGCGAGCCGCTCGCCGGCCAGGCCGACGGTGACGGCACCCACCGGGTAGACGTCGCAGTGGCCGGCGTCGCGGCCGAGCCGCAGCACCTGCTCGACGACGCCGGCGGTGTCGGCGACCGGGTCGGTGTTGGCCATCGCGAACACCGCGGTGAACCCGCCGAGCGCCGCGGCCCGGGTCCCGGTCTCCACGGTCTCGGCGTCCTCGCGGCCGGGCTCGCGCAGGTGGGTGTGCAGGTCGACGAGGCCGGGCAGCGCGATCAGCCCCGAGGCGTCGATCACCTCGGTGGTTGAGGAGCGAGCCTGCGAGCGTCTCGAAACCTCCGAGCTGTCCACGGCCCCGACCTCCGCGATCACGCCGTCCTCGAGCAGCAGGTCCACCGGCTCGCCGCCGAGCACGCGGGCGGACTTGATCAGGTAGCTGGTCACGCGGCGCCTCCGGCGGTGGTCGTCGTCTCAGGGGTCTCGGTGCCGACGGCCGGCTCGCTGCCGCCGAGCAGCAGGTAGAGCACGGCCATCCGGACCGCCACGCCGTTGGTGACCTGCTCGACGATCACCGAGCGGTCGGAGTCGGCGACGTCGGCGGTGATCTCCATGCCGCGGATCATCGGCCCGGGGTGCATGACGATCGTGTGGTCCTGCAGCGTGGCCATCCGCCGGCCGTCGAGGCCGTAGCGGCGGCTGTACTCGCGCACCGTGGGGAAGAACGCGGCGTTCATGCGCTCGCGCTGCACGCGCAGCATCATCACCACGTCAGACTTCGGCAGGACCGCGTCGAGGTCGTACGACGTCTCGACGTCCCAGCCCTCGACTCCGAACGGCAGCAGCGTCGGCGGGGCCACCAGGGTCACCTCGGCGCCGAGCGTCTTGAGCAGCAGGGCGTTGGAACGGGCCACCCGGCTGTGCAGCACGTCGCCGACGATCGCGACGCGCCGGCCGTCGAGCGGGCCGAGGTGGCGCCACATCGTGAACGCGTCGAGCAGCGCCTGCGTCGGGTGCTCGTGCGTCCCGTCGCCGGCGTTGACCACGCTGGAGCGCGACCACCCGGCGTTGGCGAGCAGGTGCGGGGCGCCCGAGGCCCAGTGGCGCACGACCACCGCGTCGGCCCCCATCGCCTCGAGCGTGAGCGAGGTGTCCTTGAGCGACTCGCCCTTGCTCAGGCTCGAGCCCTTGGCCGAGAAGTTGATGACGTCCGCGGAGAGCCGCTTGGCGGCCGCCTCGAAGGAGATCCGGGTGCGGGTGGAGTCCTCGAAGAAGAGGTTGACGATGGTGCGGCCGCGCAGCGCCGGGAGCTTCTTGATCGGCCGGTCGGCCAGGGAGCGCAGCTCTTCGGCGGTGCTCAGGATCAGCTCGGCGTCGGTGCGGCTCAGGTCGCCGGCGCTCAGCAGGTGCTTCTTCATCGGCCCACCTCCGGTGCGGCGCCCTCGATGGTCACGGCGTCCTCGTCGTCGAACTCGGCCAGGCGGACCGAGACCTTCTCGACCAGGGACGTCGGCAGGTTCTTCCCGACGAAGTCGGCCCGGATCGGCAGCTCGCGGTGGCCGCGGTCGACCAGGACCGCGAGCCGGACGGCCCGGGGACGGCCGAGGTCGTTCATCGCGTCCAGCGCGGCGCGGATCGTGCGGCCGGAGAACAGCACGTCGTCGACCAGCACCACGACCTTGCCGTCGATGCCCTCGCTGGGGATGTCGGTGGGGAGCAGCGTGCGGGCGGGCCGCATCCGCAGGTCGTCGCGGTACATCGTCACGTCGAGCGACCCGACCGGCGCGTCGATGCCCTCGACGGAGGCGATCCGCTCGGCGATCCGCTTCGCGAGCGGCACCCCGCGCGAGGGGATGCCGAGCAGGACCAGGTCGGCGGCACCCTTGTTGCGCTCGAGGATCTCGTGGGCGATGCGGGTGAGTGCGCGGGAGACGTCACGCGCGTCCATCACGGTGCTGGCGGCTTGCGCCGAAGTGTGGGCAGGCATCAGCGTGCCGGACCTCCTTCTCCGCCTCACGGGACGGCTCGTTAAAGGATGTCGATCGAGGTGAAGCCTAACAGCCGGAGACGGCCCGGAGCGCACCGCGGCGCGGGCTTCCCGCAGTGCGGACAGCCGGGCGGCGGCTCAGGCGGTTCAGGCCGGGATCGGCGGGCCGACGACCTCGAGCCCGTAACGCGGCCCGATCTCGTTCCAGCGGGCGATCTCCTCCCCCATGGGGAGGCCGTCCTCGCCGGGGAGGCGTCGCTCGGACGCCGGGACGCCGACCTCGTCGTACAGGTGCAGCAAGTGGCCGGGGACGGTGAGCCCGAGGATCTGCACCGGCCGGTCGCCGGTGACCCGGAACGCGTGGGGCAAGCCCTCGGGGAGGTAGATGAACGAGCCGGCGGCCAGCTCGAAGGTCTCGTCGCCGGCGCGGTAGGTCATGGTGCCGTCGAGGAGGTAGAACGCCTCCGCCTCGTGGGTGTGCCGGTGGAGCGGGGTGGCGATGCCCGGGGGCTGGGTGACGCGGGAGACGCCGAGGACGCCGTCCGACTCCGCGCCGGTCACCAGGTGCTCGAAGAGGGAGCCCATCGCCCAGGTGGCGGGCCCGGTCCCTGCGGGGCGGTGCACCACTCCGGTGGTGGAGACGTGCTCGGTGGAGATCTGCTGCGCGGTCATGTCGACCTCCTAGATTCATCCGAACCTGCTTCGGACGAATATTGGTAAGGTACGGCGCATGGGCGAGGCGGTCAAGACCCGGCGCTACCGGTCCGCACTGCGTGAGCAGCAGGCGGCACGGACCCGGCGCGCCGTCCTCACCGCGGCCCGCGACCTCTTCGGCGAGCAGGGGTACGCCGGCACCGCGGTCGGGCAGGTCGCGGACCGGGCCGGGGTCTCCGTCGACACCGTCTACACCAGCGTCGGTCGCAAGCCGGAGCTGCTGCTGGGCGTGCTCGACACCGTCCTCGCAGGGGGTGAGGAGCCGGTGCCGGCCGAGGAGCGCGACTACGTGCGCGCGATCAGGGCGGCGGCGTCTGCCGAGGAGAAGCTGCGGATCTACGCCCACGCGCTCGCCGGGCTGCTCCCCCGCACCGCTCCCCTGCTCGAGGCGCTGCGGGACGCCGCCCGGACCGACGAGGGCTGCGCGCAGGTGTGGCGGCAGGTGAACGAGCGACGGGCCGCGAACATGCTCCTGCTCGCCGAGGACCTGCGCGCCACGGGCCGGCTCCGTGAGGACCTGACCGACCAGGAGGTCGCCGACGTGCTGTGGTCGACGAACGCGGTCGAGTACTTCGGACTGCTCAGCTCACGCGGCTGGGACGGGCCGCGGGTCGGCGCGCTGCTCGAGGACCTGTGGACCCGGCTGCTGCTGGCGTGACCGGTGCCGCCGGCCGTCAGCCGAGGTCGTCGAGGGCGGCCTCGACCGCACGGTGGAACGTCGGGTAGGCGTAGATCATCGACCGCAACGTGTCGGTGGGCACCTCGGTATGCACCGCCGTGGTCAGCATCGAGAGCACCTCGCCGCCGGCCGGTCCGACCGACGTGGCCCCGACGAGCACGCCCCGGTCGGCGTCCTCGACGAGCTTGATGACGCCCTTCGCCTCGGCGATCCAGCCGCGGGTCGACGAGGCCAGGTCGGTCACGCCCACCCGGACCCGCAGCCCTGCGTCGCGGGCCTGCCGCTCGGTGATCCCCACCGACCCGACCTCGGGGTCGGTGAACGTCACCCGCGGCACGGCGCGGTAGTCCGCCGCCGGGCCGTCCTCGCCGAGGATGTCCCGTCCGGCGACGGCCGACTGGTACATCGACATGTGGGTGAACGCGCCCTTGCCGGTGATGTCGCCGATGGCCCACAGCCCCTCGCCGGCGCGCATCCGGTCGTCGACCTCCAGCGCCTTGACGTCCGGGTCCAGGCCGACGGTCTCCAGGCCGAGGTCGGGAAGGTTGGGCCGGCGTCCCGCGGCGACGAGCAGCCTGTCCGCGTGCACGGTCTGGTCGCCCAGGTCGACCGAGAACCGGCCCTCGTCGTACCGGACCGCGGCGATGTCCACGCCGGTCAGCACCTGGATGCCCTCCCGGGCGAACGCGTCCGCCACGACCTGCGACGCCTCCGGCTCCTCGGGGGCGAGGATCCGGTCGGCGACCTCGAGCACGGTGACGTCGCTGCCGAACCGGGCGAAGGCCTGGGCCAGCTCGGCACCGATCGCGCCGCCGCCGAGGACGATGAGGCCGGCGGGCAGGGTCTCGGCACTGACCGCGTCGCGGTTGGTCCAGTACGGCGTGTCCGCGAGTCCCTCGACGGGCGGCACGGCGGGCGTCGTACCGGTGTTGAGCACGACCCCGCGGCGTGCCCGGAACCGCTGGCCGTCGACCTCGACCTCGCGCTCCCCCGCCAGCCTGCCGCGTCCGCGGACGAACCGCACGCCGGCGCGTTCGAGGCGCTGCACGGCGACGGTGTCGTCCCAGTCGTCGGTGGCCTCCTCGCGGATGCGCTTGACCACGGCCGGCCAGTCCGGCTCGGGCGCGCTTGCAGCCGCGATCAGCATCTTGCTGGGGACGCACCCGTAGTAGGGGCACTCGCCGCCGACCAGCCGCTCGTCGACGCCGACGACGGACAGGCCCTCGCCTGTCAGCGTGCTGGCCAGCGCCTCCCCGCCCGGACCGAGACCGACCACCACGACATCGACGTCTTCGCTCATGTGCCCCATGCAAGCACGGGAGGTGAAGCGGCCGACAGGTCGAAGTCGGCGTGGATCAGCGGGCGAGCGTCGCCTTGTCCTTGACGATGTTGCCGAGCACGCCGTTGACGAACGCCGGGGAGTCGTCGGTGGACAGGTCGCGGACCAGGCCCATCGCCTCGCTGACCGCGACCGCGTCGGGCGTCTCGTCGAGGTAGAGCACCTCCAGCACCCCGAGGCGGAGCACGTTGCGGTCCACGGCCGGCATGCGCTCGAGGGTCCAGCCCTGGGCGTACGTCGAGATCAGCTCGTCGATGCGCGCCTGGTGCTCGACCATGCCGCGGATCAGCGTCACGGTGTACTCGTTGACCGGCGGGTCATTGGCGACGATCCGCTCGTCGAGCGTCTCGCCGAGCGGTGCCCCGCGGACCTCGCACTCGAAGAGGATGTCCAGCGCGCGCTTGCGCGCCTTCGTGCGGGCGGACATCAGGCGTGAACCGTCACAGCCACGCCGGTCACTGGCACACCGGTCACTGGGAGACGCGACCGAGGTAGCTGCTGTCGCGGGTGTCGACCTTGATCTTCTCGCCGGTGGTGATGAACAGCGGCACCTGGATCTCGTGGCCGGTCTCGAGCTTGGCGGGCTTGGTGCCGCCGGTGGAGCGGTCGCCCTGCATGCCCGGCTCGGTGTACTCCACGAGCAGCTCGACCGACGCGGGGAGCTCGATGTAGAGCACGCGGCCCTCGTTGGTGGCCACGATCGCCTCCTGGTTCTCCAGGAGGAAGTTCGTGGCGTCCCCGACGATCTCCGGCGGGACCTCGGTCTGCTCGAAGGTCGCGGTGTCCATGAAGACGTAGCTGGTGCCGTCGTTGTAGAGGTACTGCATGGTGCGCTTGTCGACGTTGGCGATGTCGACCTTCACGTCGGCGTTGAACGTCTTGTCGACGGTCTTGCCCGACTCGATGTTCTTCAGCTTGGTGCGCACGACGGCGCCGCCCTTGCCCGGCTTGTGGTGCTGGAACCAGATGACCGACCAGAGCTGGCCGTCGAGGTTGAGCACCATGCCGTTCTTGAGGTCGTTGGTCGTTGCCATCGCGCAGTCGTTGCCTTCGCTGTGGGGTGGATCGAGGGGTGTCGGGCCGCCGTACGGCAGCAGCCGCCCAGTCTAACGAAGAGCAACCCCGGCACCGAATCAGCAGGTCCCCCGCGTCCGGGACCTTGGCCTCTGCGCCGCCCGGCCGAGCGACCCGAGACTGGTCACGGGGACCTGTGGTGCGAAGGAGGTGCCTGGTGAGACCCCGGCGCGCGGCGAGTCTGATCCTGGCCGCCTCGATGGTCCTGGTCACCGCGTGTGGCTCCGACGAGGCCGGCTCGCCGGCTGGTCCGGACCAGAGCCCGACCTCGGCATCCTCCTCCACCTCCGCAGCGGGAAGCGCGGCCGTCCCGACGGCCGAGGAGCTCGCCGCGGCACTGGTGCGCCCCGACGATCTCGAGGGCGCGTGGACGACGTGGGAGGGACCGGACGCCTCGGCGAGCGGCGTGCCCGGCGTCGTCCCGGAGGAGCAGCGGGGCAACCTGCCCAGGCTCGATCTCTGCGACAAGGCCGATGCGGCGTCCGCACAAGCCGCCAAGGAGCTCCGGTGGCAGGCGTTCCGGCAGCTCAACCTCACCCTGACCGACGACGCCCGCATGCACCAGGTGTTCGTCCAGCAGTTCCTCCTCGCAGACGACGCCGGCCGGGTTGCCGCGACGTACGACGCCGTGACCGACGGCCTCCGCGCCTGCTTCGGCACGCAGCAGACCTATGACAAGGGCGTGACGGGCATCAGCCGCCGCATGGCGCTGCCCGCACTCGGCGACGCCGCCCTCGGGGCGCGTTCGATCGTCCTCGAGGCCAGCCCCCGCGGTCCCGCCACGTGGGACCTGCGCAACGTCCTGGTCCGCCGCGGATCCGTCTTGATGAACGTGCAGATCGGCGAGGTCGGCTTCTTCGACGACGTGGAGCCGGTGGTGGACCGGGCCCTGGCCGAGCGCCTCCTGGTCACGATCGCGAGCACGATGCCGTGAGGAGCTGACCCCGGTGTACGTGGCGCCAGAAGCAAGCAACTCGAGGAAGGAAGTCCCACGATGACGTACGACGAGCTGGTCCACACCGCACAGGCGCTGGTGGCTCCTGGCAAGGGCATCCTCGCTGCCGACGAGAGCTCTCCGACCATGGCGAAGCGGCTGGCCGGCATCGGACTGGAGTCGACCGAGCCACGCCGCCGCGAGTACCGGGAGATCCTGTTCACCACCCCTTCGCTGGGAGACCACGTCAGCGGCGTGATCCTCTTCGACGAGACGATCCGCCAGCGCGCAGCCGACGGCACACCGTTCCCTGAGGTGCTGCGCCGCCAGGGCGTGATCCCTGGGATCAAGGTCGATGCCGGCACGAAGCCGCTGGCCGGGTTCCCCGACGAGGTCGTGACCGAGGGCCTGGACGGGCTGCGGACCCGGTTCGCGGAGTACGTCGAGCTGGGTGCTCGGTTCGCGAAATGGCGTGCGGTCATCAAGGTCGGCCACTACCGCCCCACCCCTGGCTGCATCGAGGCCAACGCGCATGCTCTGGCCCGCTATGCGGCGCTCGCGCAGGAAGCCGGCCTGGTCCCGGTCGTCGAGCCCGAGGTGCTGATGGACGGCGCGCACACGCTCGAACGCTGCGCCGAGGTGACCGAGGCCGTCGTGCGCGAGGTCTACAAGCAGCTCGCCAGGCAACGCGTCCGACTCGAGGCCACCCTGCTCAAGCCCAACATGGTGCTCCCGGGTGTCGACTGCCCCATCCAGGCCGACGACGACGCAATCGCGGACGCAACCCTCACCGTGATGCGCCGCGTGGTCCCGGCTGCGGTCCCCGGGCTGGTGTTCCTCTCCGGCGGGCAGACCGACGAGCAGGCGACCTCGCGCCTCAACGCGATGAACGCCCGCGGCCCGGCGCCGTGGCAGCTGAGCTTCTCCTACGGCCGTGCCCTGCAGGGGCCGGTGCTCCGCGCCTGGCTCGGCGAACCCGGTCACCGGGACGCAGCGCAGGCCGCGCTCCAGCACCGGGCACGGATG
>JBQCEF010000204.1:0-12231 GCA_051960495.1 Nocardioides sp.
CACCTGACCGTGCCGGGGAAGTACGACGTCGCGGGCGCCGGCCTGATCGGCTCACCGGTGGTCAACATCGGCTGGAACAAGGACGTCGCCTGGAGCCACACCGTCTCCACCGCCTACCGGTTCACGCCCTACGAGTACAAGACCGTCCCCGGCACGACCAACTACGTGACCGCGTCCGGCGCGGTGAAGTCGCCGGAGCGCCGCGTCGTCAAGGTCGACGTCTTGGGCAAGGACGGCCAGGTGAGCACCGTCGAGGAGGACCTCTACCGCACCGACGAGGGCTACGTCCTCGACGACGCCGACGTGCTGATGCCCTGGACGCCGGCCAGCTTCTGGGCCCTGCGCGACGCCAACGCCGAGCACCTGCGCACCGTCGACACCTTCTTCTTGATGGCGAAGGCCAAGAACGTGCACGATCTGCTGCGGCTGCAGGACAAGGGCGCAGGAATGCCGTGGGTCAACACCACCGCCGCGGACCGCTCGGGCACGGTGCTCTACGCCGACCACTCCGTCGTACCCAACGTGCCCGACGAGCTCGCCGACGCCTGCATGACGCCGGTCGGGCGGGTGCTCGACCAGGTCGCCGGGCTGCCAGGCCTCGACGGCAACCGTGCCGACGCCGACTGCGCATGGGGCACCGACGACGACGCGAGCCGCCCCGGCGTGTTCGGGCCGAAGAACCTGCCCCAGGTGTTCCGCAAGGACTGGGTGATGAACGCCAACGACAGCTACTGGCTGCCCAACCCGAAGTCGCCGATCGAGGGCTACGACCACATCATCGGCTGCGAGCAGTGCGTGCGCACGCTGCGGACCCGGATGGTCGACCACTACGTGCTGGACCGGCTCGCCGGCAAGGACGGGCTGGCCAAGCACAAGCTCGTCAGCCCGCGGACGCTGCGGGCCACCGAGCACGAGAACCGCGTGTTCGGGGCCGAGCTCGCCCGGGAGAACGACGACCTGCAGAAGGTCTGCGACGCCGCCGGCGGCGGGGAGTCGTGCACGGTGCTGAAGAAGTGGGACGGCCGCTCCGACATCGACAGCGTCGGCACCGAGATCTTCCAGGAGTTCTGGAAGCGGGCGCAGGAGGCCAACCTGCTGTGGGAGACGCCGTTCGACCCCGCCGACCCCGTCAACACGCCGCGCAACCTCGACGAGAACAGCCCGGAGGTCGTGCAGGCCATGAAGGACGCCCTGGCGTTCCTCGCCGACAAGGACGTGAAGCCGGGCACCCCGTGGGGCGAGCTGCAGGTGGCCGGCGACGACGGCGCCCCGGCCATCCCGATCGGCGGCGGCGAGGGGTTCGCCGGCAACGCCAACGCGGTGGCCAGCCGGGTGCCGGCCAGCAACCTGAAGCGGCTCTACCCGGTCAGCTACGGCTCCTCGCACATCCAGGCCATCGCGTTCAAGGACCACGGCAGGCTGTCCGCGCGCACGATCTTGACCTATGGCGAGTCGATGGACCCCACGAGCAGGTTCTCGCGCGACCAGACCCGGATGTTCAGCCAGGAGCGGTGGGTGCGGTTCCCGTGGACGGACCGGCAGATCCGCCACGACGCCGTGCGGCGGTACGTCGTGCGGGGGCGGTGAGCCGGGCCGCGGCCCGGCGTCAGCCGAGCTGGCCGCGGAGCTGACCGAGGACGCGGGAGAGGATCCGCGACACCTGCATCTGGGTGACGCCGATCTCCTCGGCGATCTGCGACTGGGTCTGCTGCTTGAAGAACCGCAGGTAGAGCACCTTGCGGTCACGCTCCGGGAGCGCCTTGACCGCCGGCATCAGCATGATGCGTGCCTCGGCCTCGTCGATCGCGGAGTCCTCGCCGGGAAGGGTGTCGCCCAGCACTCCGGTGCCCTGCTCGCCGACGGGCAGGTCCAGCGACGTCGGGGTGTAGCAGCCGTCGGCGCTGAGCGCCTCGAGCACGTCGTCCTCGGAGACGTTGAGGTGCTCGGCGACCTCGCGGACACGGGGCGACCGGCCCAAAGTCTGGGTCAGCTCGCTCTCCGCGCGCGAGACGTCGGCCTGCATCTTCTGGATCGGGCGCGGGGGGCGCACCATCCAGCCGAAGTCGCGGAACTGGCGCTTGACCTCGCCCTTCATGGTCACCACGGCGTAGGTGAGGAACTCGGCGCCGTTGTCGGGGTCGAACTTCCGCGCGGCCTTGAGCAGGGCCATCGTGGCGGCCTGCACCAGGTCCTCGTCGGCGATCCCGCGGCCGCGGTACCGGGCGGCGATCGCCCGGGCGAGCCCCATGTGCATGACGACGACCTCGTCCTGCAGGCGCTTGCGCTCGACCGGGTCGGTCTCGCGGGCCGCCTGGGTGAGCAGCCGGGTGCTCACCGCGCTCCGGGTCTGGGATGAGTCGGGGGCCTCGGTGCTCTGCGCCTCCGCGGACAGGTGCTGTCCGGGATCCGCCTCAACCGCACTGGTCGCCATGGTGATTCCGCCCTCGCGTCGTGACCGGTCGCGATGGTGGCCGACCTGTCGTGCTCTCTCCCCCGGAACGGTTGCCCGATACCCGGCCGGTATGCCGTCGAAACCTGGCGGGGCCGCTGGTCCGGTCACGTGAGGCGGTGGAGGAGGTGGAATGGGGTGGCCCGTGTCTCCCGGGCGGGCCACCCCCTGCGCCGTACGGCCATCCCCTCCGGCGACCGTCTGGCGTGTCCACGCGTGCGTCCGGTCAAGCAGGCGACGCGGTGCACTGCGCGAACATCATGCTCCGGGGAAGGCGGCTCTTGGGCCGGTTTCGGCCAATTCGTTGCTCAGCGCAGGGCGTACGACGCGTGCCGCATCCCCTCGCCACGCCCGCGGTTGACCTCGGCCAGCGCCCGGAGGTCCTCCTCGGCGGGCTCCCACGACCCGGCCTCGACGTTCGTGGCGACCTGCTCGGGCTTCGTCGCCCCGGCGATCACGCTGGCGACCGCCGGCTGTGCTGCGAGCCCCCCGATGGCCACGGTCAGCAGGTCGACGCCTCGCTCGGCGGCGTACTTCTCGAGTGCCTCGATCCGGTCCCAGTCGGCCGACGCGAGGCGGTGGGCCTGCGACTCGGAGCCGAGCCGGCTGCCTTCCGGAGCCGCCTGACCACGCCGGTACTTCCCGGTCAGCAGCCCGTAGGCGAGCGGGAAGTAGGGGAGCAGGCCCACCCCGAACCGCTCGCAGGCGGGCACCAGCTCTTCCTCGGCGGCCCGGTTGTAGAGCGAGTACTCGTTCTGGGCGCTGACGAAGGGCCGCAGGTCACGCGAGGTGGCCGTCCAGTGCGCGTCGGCGAGCTCCCACGCGGCGAAGTTCGAGCAGCCGAGGTAGCGCACCTTGCCCTCGTCGACGAGCTCGTTCATGGCCGTGACGATCTCGTCCATCGGCGTGACCAGGTCCAGCTGGTGGATCTGGTAGAGGTCGATGTGGTCGGTGCCGAGCCGGCGCAGGCTCGCCTCGACCGCCCGGCGCAGGTAGCGGCGCGAGGACCGGGCGCCCCAGTCCGGGCCGTTGCGGCCGTCCATGTCCATGCCGAACTTGGTGGCCACGACCACGTCGTCGCGGCGCTTGCCCAGCGCGCGGCCGAGCAGCTCCTCGCTCGACCCGAGGCCGTAGGTGTCAGCGGTGTCGAAGAGCGTGATGCCGTGGTCGAGCGCGGCGTCGACGACCCGCTGGGTCTGGGCGGCGTCGATGCGGGATCCGAACGCGTTGCAGCCCAGGCCGACGACCGAGACGGTGAGACCGCTGGACCCGAGAGTGCGGTGCCGCATCAGCTGACCTGGAGCTGGACGACGACCTTGTCGGACTCGTGGTCCTCGACCTCGACGATGCCCGGCTTGTCGAACGTCGCCTTCACCTGGGTCTCGCCGTCCGCATACGCGAGCTCCTGCTCGGGCGTGGAGTGCACGTGCAGCTCACCGGCCCGGTCGGAGGTGATGTCGAAGGTCACCGGCTGGCCCAGCGGCACCTCGACCCGGTCACCGTTGGGCGTGATCTGGTCGCCCTCGATGGTGATCTCGATGACGTTCTCGTCCGGGGCCGGCTCCTCCGCAGTGGCGGACTCGGAGGGGCTCTGCTCGGTGGCGGCGCTGCTGCTCGCCGGGGGCGTGGGGGTCTCGTCCGCGGCGGGAGTGTCCTCGCCACCGCAGGCGGTGAGAGCAAGCCCGGTGGTGGTGATCACGAGCAGGCGGGTCAGGGCGGTGCGCACTGGGGTCCCTTCGGTCGTCGTACGACGGTCTGCAGCCATTGTCCGCCATGCGGTGGTCGTGCCAGGAGTAGGGTGGGGTGACCGTTCGGGGAGGATCCGCGGGACTCTTCCGAGATCGGTGGCGAGGGGCCAGGCATGACGTCGGCGCAGCTGGGCGTGCTGGCGAGCCGGTTGCGCGACGCTCGGAGCGCGGTGGCCGAGAACCGGCACGCACCGGTCGGTTCGCCGGCGGCGGTGTTGTCGCGGCGCGCGATGCTGACCGCGCTCGAGGACTACATCGGCGCCCTGGAGGCGCAGCGCCTGCCCGTGCCCTACGCACTGCGTGACGAGCTGCGTCTGCACCGGGAGCTGTTCGGCAGCTGACCGCTTCGCGGCCGTGGCCGGACTCACGTCCGGTTCGGGACGTTCGTCCCGTGTGCGCCGGCCCCTGGCTGCCTACCGTGGTGGCAGACGACGGGTCTGAGAGGAGCAGCCGTGACGAGGCAGCGTTTCTCCCGAGACGCCGTGCCGATGTGCCCCATCCGGCCCGGCGACCCGTGCTCGCTGTGCGAGCCGGGCGTGAGCGGCCCCCAGGACTGCGGGCTGGTCTACCTGGTGATGAGCGACCCCGGCCTGCGCGCGGAGCTCGACCGGCTGCGCCGCGAGCTGCGACCCCGGCGGGCCGTCCCGGCGTGAAACCACGGACGCGACGAGGATCACTGACATGGCGACCGAGCTGACCCTGCGCAACGGGGGGCGAGCCCTGGCGTGGAGCGTCCTGCCCGGCGACCGCGAGGCGATCCGTGAGGGCTACGAGCAGCTCTCCCCGGAGTCGCGCTACCACCGGTTCCTCACCGGGGTTCCGCACCTGACCGACCAGCTGCTCGACCACCTCGTCGACGAGGTCGACGGCGTGGACCACGTCGCGCTGGTGCTGTTCGTGCTGGACGACGACAACGTCGGTGTCCCGGCCGGCATCGGGAGGATCATCCGCTACCAGGACGACCCCAGCTGCGCGGACGTGGCCGTGACCGTGCTGGACGCCTGGCAGGGCCAGGGCATCGCGACCGCATTGCTCGCGGAGCTGCTGCGACAGCGCCCGTGCGGCGTGACCACGCTGCGCACGGCGGTGGCCGAGGACAACCCACCGTCCCTCGCGATGCTCAAACGGCTCGGCCCGACCACCGTGACCGGCGCCGGCTCGGGGCGGCTCGAGGTGCTGGTGGATCTGCCCCCGGTGGCCGAGCCGGAGGTGCACCCGGTCGACACGGCGGGGTGACCTTCGCCCCTGGCCGCGCCGGACCCCGGGGACGACAGTGAAGCTGGTTCGCACTGTCGTCTCGTTGGGGGTGCCTCATGAACATTCGCCGCCTGCTCGCCCTTCCCCTCCTGGCCGCGCTGGTGACCCCGGCGCTGACGGTCGCGGAGGCACCGGCCGCACCGACGGTCCCGACCCTGGTCGGGATCCGCGCGGCACATCACCCGGGGTTCGACCGGGTGGTCTTCGAGTTCGACGGCGGCGTGCCCGCCGACGTGCAGACCCGCTACGTCGACCCCCTGCTCGCCGACGGTTCCGGGCTGCCCGTGCGGATCGCCGGCCGGGCCGTCCTCCGGGTGCGGTTCGAGCTCGCGAAGGCGCACGACGCCTCCGGCGCCACCGTGTCCGGCCGCCGCGTCTTCGCGCTGCCCAACGTGATGACCGTGGTGCGGGCCGGCGACTTCGAGTCGGTCACGACGTACGGCATCGGGCTGGCCAAGCGAACCCGGGTCTCGGTGTCGAGGCTGAGCAACCCGAGCCGCGTCGCGGTCGACATCCGCGCGGGCTTCCCGACCGTGAGCCGGAAGGTGTACTTCTTCGACGAGGACCGCTTCGTGGCGAACACCGAGCCGTTCTTCGTCCCGCGGATGCGTCCGGTGCTGCCCGGCTCCCCGGCCGTCGGCGTGATGGACCGCCTCTTCGCCGGCGTCCTGCTGCGGGAGCGCGCCCACGGCCTGCGGCTCGTGCGCTCGGAGGCCAAGGACTACGCCGACCTGTCGATCGACAACCGCATCGCCAGGGTGCGGCTGACCGGTGGCTGCGACGCCCACGGCTCCACGGTGAGCATCGCGGGCAGCATCATGCCGACGCTGCGCCAGTTCGACAGCGTGGACTGGGTCAAGATCTACGGCCCGTTCGGCCACACGGCCGATCCGACCGGACCCTCGGACTCGATCCCGGACTGCCTGAACCCCTAGCCCCGCAGGCGGGCGACCAGCTCGCTCCCCGAGGGCACCTCGCGGCCCGCCTTCGGACGCAGCTTCCGTACGACGCCGACCGGCTGGAGGTCCACCACACCGTCCTCGTCCGGCCGCGACTGCGCGCCGTCGACCCGGATCAGCAGCCCGGCGCGCTGGAGGACCCTCGCGGCCCGGTCGAACGGCATCCCGACGACGTCCGGCACCGTGACGGTATCGCCCTGCACGACCCGCTTTCCAGGCCGGTGGAAGTCCCGGTCGGGCAGCCAACGCTGGATCGCCTGCATCGCATCGCCCCACACCGGCCCGGCGGTGGTGCTGCCGTGGGCCTCGCTGATCCGGCGGCCGCCGACCACCTGGCCGTTCAGCGACACCCAGTGGCCCTGGCGGTTGGCGCCGGCGATCATCGCGGCGCCGGCCAGGTCGGGCGTGTAGCCGACGAACCAGACCGCCCGGTGGCCGTCGATGGTGCCGGTCTTGCCCGCCGACGGCTGGCGCAGCGCGATCCCCGCGCTGTGACCGAAGCCGCCGGGCTCCTGCACCCCGCGCAGCACGTCGTTGACCGCGTCCGCCACGCCCCTGGGCAGCACGCGGCGGCAGTCGGTGGGGACCTCGGCCAGCGTCTTCCCTGAGCTCGTGGTGATCCGAGTGACCGGGCGCGGCTCGCAGTGGCGGCCCCGGGCCGCGAACGTCGCGTAGGCGCCGGCCATCGTGAGCGGGTCCGTGCCGACGACGCCGAGCGTGAACGCCGGCACCTGCTCGTTGTCGGGGTCCTCGAGCCTGACTCCCATCTCCTTGGCAAGCCGGTAGGGGGTGCACAGGCCGGTGCGCAGCTCGAGCTTGGCGAAGAACGTGTTCACCGACAGCTGGGTCCCCGAGTAGAGGTCGAAGCGGCCCGACGACGTGGAGTTGGCGGGGTCCCAGACCTTGTCGCTGTCCAGGGGCCCGTGGCAGCCGCGGTAGCGCTCGATCGGTACGGCGATCTGCGGCGGGGCCTTGATCTCGGTGTGCATGTCCATGCCCTGCCGGAGCGCGGCAGCGAGCACGAAGACCTTGAACGTCGAGCCGGCCTGGAAGCCGCCCGCGTCGCCGTAGCGCTCGGGGACCACGTAGTTGAGGTAGGTCTGCCCTTGCCTGCTCCGGCCGCCCATCGGTCGCGACTGCGCGAGTGCGCGGACGTCGCCGGTGCCGGGTTCGACGAGGGCGAGGCCGCCGATCGCCCGGTCGGTCGGGTCGACGTGGCGTCGTACCGACTTGTCGGCGGCGCGTTGCATTCCCGGCGCCAGGGTGGTCTGCACGGTCAGCCCGCCGGTGCGCAGCAGGGTGCGGCGCTGCTCCGGGTCGTCACCGAGCGTCTTGTCGCGCATCAGCCAGGCCCGGGCGTAGTCACAGAACCACGCGGCGGTCGTCGACACGCAGCCGTTGGGCGTCTGGGTGAGCCTCAGGCCGAGGCCTCTCTCGCGGGCCCGCTCGGCCCGTGCGGCACTGATGACCCCGAGCTGCTGCATGCGCGTGAGGACGGTGTCGCGGCGGCGCTCCGCGGCCCGCGGGTGGCGGGTGGGGTCGTAGGCGGTCGGGTTGTTCACCAGGCCGGCGAGCAACGCGGCCTGGTGAAGCCGGAGCTCGGCGGCGGGGCGGGAGAAGTAGTGGCGGGCGGCGACCTCGATCCCGTAGGCACCGTCGCCGTAGTAGGCCGTGTTGAGGTAGCGCTGCAGGATCCAGTCCTTGGTGTGCTCCTCCTCGACCCGGATGGCGAAGCGGAGCTCGTCGACTTTGCGACGGTAGGACTTCTCCGTGGCCGCGGCCTGCTCCTCCGGGGTCTTGGCCTGGTTGAGCAGGGTCATCTTCACCATCTGCTGGGTGATCGAGGAACCGCCCTGCACCTCGTCCCCGGTCGAGTTGCTCACCAGGGCCCGGAGCGTGCCCTTCAGGTCCAGGGCCCCGTGCTCGTAGAAGCGGTGGTCCTCGATCGCGATGATGGCCTGTCGCATCACCGGGGCGACCCGGGAGAGCGGGATCGTGACGCGGTTCTGGTCGAAGAAGGTCGCCAGCACCTTGCCGTGCCGGTCGAGGAGGACCGAGCGCTGGGGGAGCGGCTCGAACTGCATCTCCTCGGGGAGCGCGTGGGCGCCCTGGGCCGCCGCGCGGGTCGCCACCCCTGCGACGCCCGCGAACGGCAGGACCAGTCCGGCGGCCAGGACGCCGATGACGGCGGAGACCGCGACCACCGCCACGAGCCTGCCGAGCACGCCCCAGGGCGCCGGCCGGTCGCCGGGTCGCTCTCCGGGGCGGTCCTCGGGGGCACGCATGCATGCATTCGTACCCACCGCGGCGGGTTCCCATGTGCTCGCCGGCACCCTCGGGGGCTTGCCCGCCGGGGATAGCGTGATCGGGTGACTCCCTCCGCGACGACCGTAGGCGAGCTCCGCCGGTCCGGCCACGTCCAGAAACCGCTCCGCCAGGAGATCCGCGACAACCTGCTGGCCGCCCTGGCGCAGGGCCACGACCCGTGGCCGGGCCTCTACGGCTTCGAGACCAGCGTCGTGCCCCAGCTCGAGCGCGCCCTGATCGCGGGCCACGACGTGGTCCTGCTCGGTGAGCGGGGTCAGGGCAAGACCCGGATCCTGCGCACCCTCGTGGGCCTCCTCGACGAGTGGACGCCGGTCATCGCCGGCTCCGAGCTCGGCGAGCACCCCTACGAGCCGATCACCCACGCCTCCCGGCGTCGCGCGGACGAGCTCGGCGACGACCTCCCCGTCGCGTGGCGGCACCGCGACGAGCGGTACGCCGAGAAGCTCGCCACCCCGGACACGAGCGTGGCCGACCTGATCGGCGACGTGGACCCGATGAAGGTCGCCGAGGGCCGCAGCCTCGGTGACCCGGAGACGATCCACTTCGGGCTGATCCCGCGCTCGCACCGCGGGATCGTGGCCATCAACGAGCTGCCCGACCTCGCCGAGCGGATCCAGGTCGCGATGCTCAACGTGATGGAGGAGCGCGACATCCAGGTCCGCGGCTACGTGCTGCGGCTGCCGCTGGACGTGCTGGTGGTGGCGAGTGCCAACCCAGAGGACTACACCAACCGCGGTCGCATCATCACCCCGCTCAAGGACCGGTTCGGCGCCGAGATCCGCACGCACTACCCGGTGGCGCTCGAGGACGAGGTGGCGGTGATCCGCCAGGAGGCCCACCTGGTCGCGGAGGTGCCGGACTACCTGCTGGAGATCCTGGCCCGGTTCAGTCGCGGGCTGCGCGGGTCGTCCTCGGTGGACCAGCGCTCCGGGGTCTCCGCCCGGTTCTCGATCGCCGGGGCCGAGACGGTGGCCGCGGCCGCCCTCCACCGGGCGACCGTGCAGGGGGAGCCCGAGGCGGTGGCGCGGGTGGTGGACCTCGAGACCGTGATCGACGTCCTCGGTGGCAAGGTCGAGTTCGAGACGGGTGAGGAGGGCCGGGAGCGTCAGATCCTCGAGCACCTGCTGCGGACCGCCACGGCGGAGACCGTGCGGGCGCGCCTGGGCGGCGTCGACCTCGCCCTGCTCGTCGAGGCGTTCGAGGCCGGGGCGATGGTGGTCACCGGGCCGCAGGTCACCGCGCTCGACTTCCTGGCCGGGCTGCCGGTCCTCGGCGAGTCCGACCACTAACACCAGGTGATGGACCGTCTCGGCGCACGCAGCGACGGCGAGCGCGCCGGTGCGATCGAGCTCGCCCTGGAGGGTCTGTTCCTGGCTCGGAAGGTGAGCAAGGACGCCGACGACAACGAGACGGTCTACGGGTGACGCGAGCCGCGCGCAGCTCCCGGTACGGCCGCTACGTCGACGGCCCGGACCCGCTCGCGCCGCCGGTCGACCTCGCCGAGGCGCTCGACGCCATCGGCGAGGACGTGATGGCCGGCTACTCCCCGGAGCACGCGATGCGGGAGTACCTGCGCCGCGGGAACCAGGACCGCACCGGCCTCGACGACCTCGCGCGCAAGGTCGCCGAGCGCCGCCGCGAGCTGCTCCAGCGGCACAACCTCGACGGAACCCTGCGCGAGGTGCGTGAGCTGCTCGACCGCGCGGTGCTCGAGGAGCGCAAGCAGCTCGCCCGTGACCTCGATGACGACGCCCGCTTCGCGGAGATGCGGATCGAGAACCTGCCGCCGTCCACGGCGGCCGCGGTCTCCGAGCTCAGCGACTACCCGTGGCGCAGCTCGACAGCGCGCGAGGACTACGAGCGCATCAAGGACCTGCTCGGGCGGGAGATGCTCGACCAGCGCTTCGCCGGCATGAAGCAGGCGCTCGAGAACGCGACCGACGAGGATCGCGCCGCCGTCAACGAGATGCTCTCGGACCTCAACGACCTGCTCGAGGCGCACCGCCGCGGCGAGGACACCACCGAGCAGTTCGAGCAGTTCATGGACAAGCACGGCGACTTCTTCCCGGAGCGCCCGGACAACGTGGAGGAGCTGCTCGACCTGCTGGCCGCCCGTGCCGCCGCCGCCCAGCGCATGCGCAACTCGATGACCCAGGAGCAGCGCGACGAGCTCGACGCGCTGGCGGCGCAGGCGTTCGGCTCTCCGGAGCTGATGGAGTCCCTGTCGCGGATGGACGCGAACCTCCAGGCGCTGCGACCGGGGGAGGACTGGGGCGGCTCCGAGCAGTTCGACGGCGAGCAGGGCCTCGGCCTGGGGGACGGCACCGGCGTGCTCCAGGACCTCGCCGACCTCGACGAGCTCGCCGAGCAGCTCGCCCAGTCCTACGACGGGGCGCGGATGGACGACGTCGACCTCGACAAGCTCGCGCGGCAGCTGGGCGACCAGGCGGCGGTCGATGCCCGCACGCTGAGCGAGCTCGAGCGTGCGCTGCGCGACAGCGGCTACCTCAAGCGCACCCCGGACGGGCAGCTCAAGCTGTCCCCGAAGGCGATGCGCCAGCTCGGCAAGGCGCTGCTGCGCGACGTGGCCACCCGCATGTCGTCTCGCCAGGGTGCCCGCGACGTACGCCAGGCCGGGGCCGCTGGCGAGCGGAGTGGCGCGACCCGCGAGTGGGCGTTCGGCGACACCGAGCCGTGGGACGTCACCCGCACGGTCACCAACGCGGTGGTCCGGACCGTGTCCGAGGGCGGGGACCCGCGCGCCGGCGTACGGCTCGACATCCGCGACGTCGAGGTCACCGAGACCGAGGCACGCACCCAGGCCGCGGTGGCGCTGCTCGTCGACACGTCGTTCTCGATGGCCATGGACGGCCGGTGGGTGCCGATGAAGCGGACCGCGCTCGCGCTGCACACGCTGATCCGCACCCGCTTCCGCGGCGACCACCTGCAGCTGATCGGCTTCGGCCGGCACGCCGAGGTGATGGAGATCGAGCAGCTCACCGCGCTCGACGCCAAGTGGGACAAGGGCACGAACCTGCACCACGCGCTGCTGCTGGCCAACCGGCACTTCCGCAAGCACCCCAACGCCCAGCCGGTGCTGCTCGTGGTCACCGACGGCGAGCCGACCTCTCACCTCGAGCCGGACGGCGAGGTCTACTTCTCCTACCCGCCGCACCCTCTGACCCTCGCCTACAGCGTCCGCGAGCTCGACGCGTCGGGACGCCTCACTGCGCAGACCACCTTCTTCCGGCTCGGGGACGACCCGGGGCTCGCCCGCTTCGTCGACCAGATGGCCAAGCGCGTGGACGGCCGGGTCGTCGCGCCGGAGCTCGACGACCTCGGTTCGGCGGTCGTCGGCAGCTACCTCGGCGCCCGCGGGCCGGCGGCGGAGTACGGCGGCTACGGGGACTGGTTCGGTTCCCGGGGCTTCTGGGCACCGGAGTAGCCGGCTCAGGACTTCCGCGGCTCGTCGCACCGCAGACACCTCACG
>JBQCEF010000205.1:0-3401 GCA_051960495.1 Nocardioides sp.
GCCGAGGTAGAAGCCGGCGATCCAGCCGTAGAGGAAGAGCGCGAGCCCGATGTCGTCCCCGAGGTTGTCCAGGCCGTCGGCGCGAAGCACGCCCTGGCTGAGAAGCGACCGCAGGAACACCATCAGCATCGCGAAGCCGGACAGCCCGATGGTGCCGATCGCGAACACGCCGACCGAGACGACCCCCAGCCCCCGGCCGCGACGAACGAACAGCGACAGCAGGGCCGGCAGCCCGAGGGTGAGGAAGATCGAGGCGAGGAAGTACATCACCGACATCCCGAGCCAGCGGCTCTCGGAGTTGGTCGCGGCCCGCAGGACGGCGGCCCCCCGCTCGCCGGAGATCGGGTTGAGCACGGCGCCCAGCACCATCGACATCGCCCCGATGACCAGGGCCGACGCCGAGAACGGGACCCAGTCGGTTCGCATGTGCGCAGGCTAGGGGCACGGGGGCCCGGGCACATCACTTTGACGAGGAAACCATCCGGCTGCGCGGCCGATCTGGCTCCTTTGCGCTACTGGTGCGTGGGGGCCGTGTCTGCTACTTCTGCCGCAGCAGCGTCACCCGCAGGGTGCCGGTGTTGTCGCGGTGGTCGAGGTCGAGCACGGCCAGGCGCAGCTTCCCGGGGTGCGTCGCGGTGAAGCGGACGGTGTAGCTGTGCTCGTCCTGGGAGCACACGTCGGTCTCGCCCAGGGCGCGCCAGTGCACGCGCCTCCCGTCGACCCAGAGCTCGAGCGGGTCCTGCTGCAGGGCCACCCGGGGGTCCCGGGGTGCCCAGCCGTCGGAGGTCGCGACGCAGCGGGCGTCGGACGTGGTGCCGCCGGAGCGGACGAGCCCGCGCACGACCAGCAGCACCTTCTCGCCGCGCCGCAGCTTCATCGTGGACTTGGTGCCCTTGCGGTGCGCGGCGTCGATCTCGAACCAGTCGCGCCGCAGCGACCAGGCCGGTCCCTTGCCGGGCTTGTCGCGGCCGGCCGCGACCGGCTCGGTCAGCTCCGAGAGCCGCTGGACGAGCACGGTGAGCGACCCGTGGTTGTCGCGGATGGTGAGCGGGTCCCACAGCGACAGCTGCAGCCGGCCGGTGCGGGGTGCGGTGTAGTCGGCCACGTAGGCATGGCCCGCGCAGCCGTCGCCGGTGGGCCGCCCGCTGAACGGGACCCCGTCGACGTACAGGTTGCCGTGGTCCTGCGCGGGGAACCGGCGGTCGATCGACGCGCGCGGGTACCACTCACCCGCGACCCGCACGCAGACCCCGTCGGTCCGGACGCCCTTGCCGAGTCCCGCCTCGCCGGAGACCGTGATCCGGTACCGCGCGCCGCGGTGCAGCTCCTGGGTGGTGCGGACACCGCGGGCCGTCGCCGGCACCGAGACGGTCTCGGTCAGCAGCCCGTAGCCCCTCGCCGCCGTCTCGGTGGCCCGGGGTGCGGGGGCGAGGTCGGCGTACGTCGGCAGCGCGTCGGCGATGTCCGTGCCGCGCTTCGAGACCAGCACCACGAGCCGGCCGGAGGCACCCGGGACCGCGTTGTGGACGCGCAGCCGGAGCGGTCCGGTGCGCTTGGGGGTGAGCCGCAGCGTGTACTTGTGGCCCTTGGGGTGGCACGACGTCGCGACCTTGTGGCCGTTCACGGTGAGGTTGAGCGAGCCGTGGGTCGCGGCCACCGCGGCGTCCGGGGAGGGGACCCAGGCGGCCCGGTCGGGCGACCAGGCGCAGCCGGCGTCGGCGACCTGGTCGGGGCGGCCGTAGGTGAACAGCCCGGTCGCGGTGACCTTGTACGTCGTGCCCTTCGCCAGCGAGAAGCGCGAGACCACGGTCTCGCCGTCGGGTCGGACGACCAGCCGGGCGAAAGGCTTGGTCGCGAGCTTGAGCACCGGTCCGACGGGTGGCTCGGGCTGCGGAGCGGGCTGCGGAGCGGGCGGTGTCGGCGGCTGGGGCGTCGGAACCGGAGTCGGACGCGGGTCGCCGCGGTGGTACCAGCTGGTGTCGCCGCGGGCGCCGGCCCGGGACAGCGAGATGTGCACGTGGTCGCGGTGCCGCAGCGTGTCGGAGCACCGGGACTTCTTCTTGCAGCCGGAGTTCAGGTAGTCACGCTTGGAGAAGCCGGTGTAGGAGGCGTAGATGTGGTCGTTCCACAGGATGTACATGATGCCCATCCGGCGGGCCAGCGCCGCCGGGTTGCCGTCGGCGTCCGGGGCGAGGACCCGGTCGAGGAAGTCGCGCACGTAGCCGCGGTCGCGGGCCGAGGCGTGGTTGACCCCCCAGTCGAACGCGCGCCCCTCCTTGTGCTCGGAAACCCCGCCATGGCCGCAGGGCCGCGAGATCCCCGACGAGCCGGTGCCGGCGTACTGCCGCTGCAGCCACGCCGCGAGCGCGACCGTCCCGGGCTTGGGGGTCGGGTTGCAGTGCTTCTGCGGCTGGTAGGGCGCGAAGGCGTCGACCGGGACGGCGACGGCCGCGGTCGGCACCAGCACGAGCAGGCCGACCAGGACGACGAGCGCGCGGCCGAGGGGACCGGTGGCGCGGGGGCGAGACATGAGGGGTTCCCGGGGACGTTGTGACAGAAGTTAAATCGACCAGAAGGGTATGTCGCGCTTGACAGGCGTGTTCGGAGTTTCCAAAATTCGCCCGGTGAAGAGGACCCTGCCGATCGCGCTCGGCCTGCAGATGGTCGCGGTGGGTGCGCTGTGGACGTTCCAGGGTCTCGGCTACGTCGAGGGCAGCCCGATGACGGGGGTCGCGGTGTGGGCGATCATCGGCCCGCTGGTCGCCGGTTTCGGCGTGGCGCTGCTGCTCGTGGGCCTGCGCCGCCGCTGAGCCGCGGCTCCGGCGGCGGATGAGCGGTCAGGCCGCGGTGGTGCCGAACGGGAAGGTCTCGAGCGTCTCGCAGGCCCCCGGCTCCCACCAGTAGAGCGCCGCCTCCCGGGCATGCGCCTCGAACGGCAGCCGGGGCACGAGCGCCCGCTCGAGGTCGGCGAGCTCCTCGTCGGGGGCGAGCGGCACCGTGAGGTGCGGGACCACGTCGTCGAACGCGCCGCCGTAGGGCGGGTACTCCGGGAAGTGCCGCCACAGCTCGAGGGTGAGCTGGCGGAACGGTGCGGACGGGGAGGGCGCCAGGTAGACGACCCCGGACGGGAACACGCTCAGCCCGGTCAGCCGGAAGGCGAACGGCGTGACGTCGGCGAAGATCCGGCGCAGCTCGCCGAGCACCCCGGGGGTGAGGTCGGCGCGGTCCGCGAACGGCCCGAGCAGGGTGATGTGGGCGACCGGGTCGGCGTCGTCGGCGGGCACCTCGTCGGGGGAGCGCAGCCGCAGCCGGGGCCGGACCACCGGGTCCAGCTCACGGACCGGGACGGTCAGCAGCGAGTGCGCCATGCGACATCTGTACCGCAAAACCTGCTTCCGCGG
>JBQCEF010000206.1:0-4609 GCA_051960495.1 Nocardioides sp.
CACCCCGGCCGCGGCCCCGAAGTAGCCGCCGTAGACCGCGACCATGAAGACCCCGATGGTCAGCCCCCGGCTGTCACCGCCGTGGTGCAGCGTGCGGAGGAACTGCGGGCGTGGCTGCACCACGATCACCACCGAGGCGAACCCGATGAGCCAGGGCACGATCATCGCGAAGACCTCGCCCGGCGTGATGAGCAGCAGCCCGGCGCCCGTGATCCCGCCGGCGATGGCGAGGGCCCCCAGCCGCAGCAGCCGGCGTCCCTGACCCTCCAGTTCGGTGCGCGAGCCGAGCGCCGAACCGAGGCCGCTGCCGACGAGCGCCACCGTGTTGGTGACGTTGGCCGACACGGGCGGCAGCCCCGCCACGAGCAGGGCCGGGTAGCTGAACAGCGACGCGAGGCCCGCGATGCTGCTCGCCAGGCCGGCGACCACCCCGACGGCGAACAGCGCCGAGGGTTCCAGGAACGACAACGTGACTACCCCGCCCGAGAACGCGGGCCGTCAGGACTCGTCGCGGAGGAGCGCGACGTCGCTGACCAGGCGGATGTGCTCGGCCATCGCCTCGCCGGCGGCCACCTCGTCGTGCGCGCGGATGCCCTCGGCGATCTTGCGGTGGCTGGCCAGCGACTGCTGCGGGCGCTCGGGCTGCGAGAGCGACTCGATCCTGCTCTCGCGGATCGCGGCGGAGATCTCCTTCATCAGGTCGGCGAGCAGCCACGACCGCGCGGCCGCGGTGACGGCGCCGTGGAAGAGCTCGTCACCCTCGAGCCCGCGGCCCCCGGCCTCGATGTCCTCGGCCATGGTGGCGAGCGCCGCGTCGATCTTCGCCATGTCCTCGTCGGTGCGGCGACGCGCGGCCAGGCCGGCCAGCTTGACCTCCAGTGCCTCACGGGCCTCGATGACCTCGGGGAGCCGGCGGGTGTGCGCGGCGACGGCCGAGAGCACCGTCGAGGCCGGCCGGGACTCGCGCAGGATCGCGCCCTCGCCGTGCCGGACCTCCACCAGCCCCTGGACCTCGAGGACGACCAGGGCCTGCCGGACCGTGGCGCGGCTGACCCCGAGCCCGGAGGCGAGCTCGCGCTCGGGCGGCAGCCGGTCGCCGGGGGAGAGCTCGAGCTCCTCGATGAGGGCGAGCAGGCGCTCCACGAGCTGTTCGTAGAGCCGGGACCGCTGCATCGGCCTGAGTGCGCGCGCCTGGGCGCCGGCCTGCGGGGCAGGTGGGTGCTCGGTCACGGGCTGCCTCTCTCGGTGGTCGGTCCTGCGAAGGGGCGGTGGGTGTGCTGCTTGACACACACCCTATCCGAGGTCCAATGTTTCAGTGGCTCAGCCACTGAACCAGATGGGAACCCCTGCTGTATGGACGTGCTCTCGGACCTCCTCGTCGTCGACCTCACGCGCGCCCTCGCGGGTCCCCACGCCGCGAGGATGCTGGGCGACCTCGGTGCCCGCGTCATCAAGGTCGAGTCGCCCGGCGGCGACGACACCCGGATGTGGGGTCCGCCGTTCGTCGGCGAGGGGACGTCGCGCGAGTCGACGTACTTCATGTCCTGCAACCGCAACAAGGAGTCGGTCACCGCCGACCTGAAGAGCGAGGACGGCAAGACGTTCCTGCGCCGGCTCGTCGCGCAGGCCGACGTCCTGATGGAGAACTTCCGGCCCGGCGTCCTGGACCGGCTCGGGTTCTCGGTGGCGGAGCTGCACGCGATCAACCCCGGGCTGGTGATCATGTCGATCACCGGCTTCGGCCACGACGGCCCCGAGGGCGGCCGCGCCGGCTACGACCAGATCGCGCAGGGTGAGGCCGGCCTGATGAGCCTGACCGGTCCCGGTCCCGACCAGCCCACCAAGGTGGGCGTGCCGATCGGCGACGTGCTCGCCGGGATGTATGGCGCGTTCGGGGTCATGGCCGCCCTGCACGAGCGGAGCCGCACCGGCCGGGGCCGGGTCGTGCGCACCCGCCTGCTCGCCGCGATCGTCGGGGTCCACGCGTTCCAGGGCACCCGCCACACCGTGGCCGGGGAGGTGCCCCGGGCGATCGGGAACCACCACGCCTCCATCGCCCCCTACGGGCTCTTCCGCACCGCCGACTCGGCCGTGCAGCTCGCCGTCGGCAGTGAGGGGCTGTGGCAGCGGTTCGCCCCGCTGGTCGGGCTCGACGTCGCCGACCCCCGCTTCGCCAGCAACGAGCAGCGGGTCGCCCACCGCGACGCGCTCATCGCCGAGATCGAGGCCGCCTTCAAGGCCGAGGGCGCGGAGACCTGGCTGGCCCGGCTCGCCGAGGCCGGCGTCCCGGCGGGCAAGGTCCGCACCCTCGACGACGTGTACAGCTGGGACCAGACCCGCTCGCAGGGACTGGTGATCGAGGTCGAGCACCCGACGGCCGGCCGCGTCGAGCTGCCCGGCCCGGCGCTGCGGTTCGACGACAACCTCCATGCGGGTGGCCGGGAGAGCCACCTCGCACCACCCACGCTCGGCCAGCACGACGCCTCGGTGCGCGCCTGGCTCGACGAGATCGAGGGAGTGTCCTGATGGGCCGCGGACCTGACGCCAAGACCCTGGTCGCGATGGTGCTCGACGAGGGGTCGTTCCGCTCCTGGGACGAGCCGCCCGTCTCCCACCCGATGACCGACGACTACGCCGCCGAGCTGGCCGCCACCCGCGAGCGCACCGGCCTGGACGAGTCGGTGATGACCGGTGAGGGGTCGATCCGCGGCCGCCGGGTCGCGGTGATGGCGTGCGAGTTCTCGTTCCTCGCCGGCTCGATCGGCGTCGCCGCGGCCGAGCGCCTGGTCCGGGCGGTGGAGCGCGCCACCGCCGAGGGGCTGCCGCTGCTCGCCGCACCGGTGTCCGGGGGCACCCGGATGCAGGAGGGCACCGTCGCCTTCATCCAGATGGTCAAGATCACCGCGGCGCTCGCCCGGCACAAGGCGCAGGGCCTGCCCTACCTCGTCTACCTGCGCCACCCCACGACCGGCGGCGTGTTCGCCTCCTGGGGCTCGCTGGGCCACGTCACCGTGGCCGAGCCCGGCGCGCTGGTCGGGTTCCTCGGGCCGCGGGTCTACGAGGCGTTGTACGGCCGCGGCTTCCCCGAGGGCGTCCAGGTCGCGGAGAACCTCTTCGAGCGCGGCCTGATCGACGCCGTCGTCCCGCCGGAGCAGATCGCGGACGTGCTCGCCCGCGCGCTCAACGTGCTCTGCGCGGACCGGACCGTCCCGGAGTCGCCGGGCACACCCGCGGCGCAGGAACCGTTCGCCGACGTCCCGGCGTGGGAGTCGGTGACCCGGTCGCGGCGTGACGAGCGGCCCGGCGTACGACGCCTCCTGCGCTACGCGGCCACCGACGTGGTGCCGCTCAACGGGACCGGTGAGGGCGAGCAGGACCCGGGCCTGCTGATCGCGCTCGCGAGCTTCGGCGGCTCGCCCTGCGTGCTGCTCGGGCAGGACCGCCGCGGCCAGACCGAGGAGCGTCCGCTGGGCCCCGGCGCGCTGCGGGAGGCCCGCCGCGGCATGCGCCTGGCCGCCGAGCTCGAGCTGCCGCTCGTGACCGTCATCGACACCCCGGGCGCCGCGCTGTCCGTGGAGGCGGAGGAGGGCGGTCTCGCCGGTGAGATCGCGCGCTGCCTGTCCGACCTGGTCATGCTCGACGCGCCGACGCTCACGCTGCTGCTCGGCCAGGGCACCGGAGGCGGCGCGCTGGCGCTGCTCCCCGGCGACCGGGTGGTGGCCGCCCTGCACGGTTGGCTCTCGCCGCTGCCCCCGGAGGGCGCGAGCGCGATCGTGCACCGCGACGTCGAGCACGCCCCCGAGATGGCGGCGAACCAGCAGGTGCGGTCCGCCGACCTGCTCGCCAACGGGATCGTCGACCGCGTCGTGCCGGAGCTGCCGGACGCCGCGGACGAGCCGGAGGAGTTCTGCCGCCGGATGGGAGGCGTGCTGCGCGAGGAGCTCGCGGCGCTACTCCGTCAGGACCCCAAGTCACGGCTCGAGGCCAGGATCGAGCGCTACCGGCGGCTCGGGCTCGCCTGAGCGGCCGGGGCGGCTGAGCGCACCCGGGGGCCGAGCCCGCCGAGTGCGATCGCCGCTGCGAGGCCGCAGACCAGGCCGGTCCAGCCGGCCGGTGCGTAGCCCCACGTGTCGACGAGCAGGCCGCTAGCGAGCGGGCCGAGGCCCGCACCGACGACGTGGGAGGTGTAGAGCACGCCGAGCAGGCCGCCGAGCCGCTCGGTGCCGAACCGGCGTGCGGCGAGCACCGGCAGCAGCGAGACGAAGCCGCCGTAGCCGACGCCGAGGACGACGGCGTGCACCACGAGCGCCGGGTAGCCGCCGTCGGGCCAGAGCCAGAACGCGAAGCTCACCCCGATCGCGAGGAAGCAGGCGCGGTAGACGGGGAACAGCCCGGCGACGTCCGCGACGGGCCCCAGCGCCAGCCGGCCGACGACGCTCGCCGCCCCGAGGATCCCCACCAGCCCCGCCGCCGCGACCGGCCCGATGCCGAGGCTCTCGCCGTAGGCCGGCAGGTGCGCGAACGGCGTGAAGATCGCCACCGACAGCAGCACCTGGGAGGCGTACATCAGCAGGTGGTCACGCGTGCGGAGCAGGTCCGTGAGGTCGCC
>JBQCEF010000207.1:0-5653 GCA_051960495.1 Nocardioides sp.
GAGATAATACCCCACGGTGTACGGTGCGCGCCCGCCCGCCTTTATTTCCCTATACTCCTATACCCCCCCCCTCGCTTGGGTGGGGCCCGCTTCTCGTGTTGCCGACCGGGTGGTGGTGTCGTGGGTGCGGGTTTCCGGTCAGCGGCGGACGGAGCGTGCGAGGGCGGACCGCTTCGACGGACGACGCGGAGCCTGCGCTCTGTCAGTACTTGGTGAAGTTGGCCGCGGTGACCCACTGGCCGTGGGAGTCGACGTAGGAGCCGACGCCGATGCGCTTGGCGTACTTGCTGAGCAGCACGTGCCGGTGCGCGGGAGAGTGCATCCACAGGTACACGAGGCGGTGCGGGCTGATCGTGCCGCGGCCCAGGGTCTCGCCTGCGTAGTAGGAGTTGCAGGTGTCGAGGATGTTGCCCATGTCCTGGTGGTAGAAGGAGTCGGTCGTCGCCAGGTGCTGTGCCCAACGCTCGGCCGTGCCGTCCGCGCAGGAGTCGATCCGCAGCTTGCCCAGTCCGTGCTTCGCGCGCTTGCGGTTGACGAAGTACTGCACCTTGGACTCGTAGGTCCCGGAGCTCATGGACATGATCGCGCTGCTCGAGGCAGCGGTGGCGGGGACCGCGCTGACGGCGGTCAGGCCGAAGGTGGCCAGGGCCACGGTGAGTCCGGCGACGAGGGCCCGCAGCGCAGGGCGCAGTGCAACAGTGTGTGCGTTCATCTCAAAGGCCCCTCCCAAGGCCTCGAGCTGTGGTCGCCGCTCCGCCGAGGAGCGGTGGGTGCAGACCACGAGGTAGGTGTCTACGACTCGGTCTTGTGTGGGGGACCTGAACTGGGTGCGCTGCCAGGATCCCGAACACTGTGAGGATCGGCACCGGGCGACAGCCACTTGAGCCCGGCCGTGAACTTTTTTCGGCGCCGGGCCGGGAGTCTCGCGGCGGGACCGGTTTAGGCGGCCCGTGGGGGTGGCCGTTAGGCTTGACCCTCCGTGCCGTGCACCCTGTGCGCGCGGCGTCGCCAGCAGGTAAGAAAGTAGAAGGTCTCCGTGGGTTCCGTCATCAAGAAGCGCCGCAAGCGCATGGCCAAGAAGAAGCACCGCAAGCTGCTGAAGAAGACGCGCATCCAGCGTCGCCGCGCAGGCAAGTAACCGCCACGCACGGGCCGGCCAGGAACCAGGCGATGGGGCGCGTCGTGCTCGTCACCGGGGTCTCGCGTGACCTCGGGGGCCGCTTTGCGCGCCTGATCGCCGAGGACCCGTCCGTCGAGCGGGTGATCGGCGTCGACGTCGTGCCGCCTCGCGCCGACCTCGGCCCGGTCGGCTTCGTCCGCGCGGACATCCGCAACCCGGTGATCGCCAAGGTGATCGCGGGCCAGGAGGTCGACACGGTCGTGCACCTGAGCGTGCAGGCCAACCCCGGCCCCACGGGCGGCCGGACGTCGATGAAGGAGCACAACGTCATCGGCACCATGCAGCTGCTCGCCGCGTGCCAGAAGGCGCCCGGGCTCGAGCGGCTGGTCGTGCGCTCCTCGACGGCCGTCTACGGCTCCTCGAGCCGTGACCCGGCCATGTTCACCGAGGACATGGCGGCCAAGCGGCTGCCCCGCTCCGGCTACGCCAAGGACGTCTTGGAGGTCGAGGGCTACGTGCGGGGATTCGCGCGCCGCCGGCCCGACGTCTCGGTGACGATGCTGCGCGCCGCCAACCTGGTCGGCCCGAACGCCTCGTCGCCGCTGAGCCAGTACTTCCGCCTCCCGGTGGTGCCCACGGTCCTCGGGTACGACGCCCGCCTGCAGTTCCTGCACGAGACCGACCTCCTCGCCGCCCTGAGGCACGCGACCACCGACGGCGTGCACGGCACGTTCAACCTGGCGGGCAGCGGCATCCTGATGCTGTCGCAGGCGCTGCGCCGTCTGGGCCGTCCCACCGTCCCGGTCCCCGGGTTCGCGCTCGGCGACCTCGCCGGGGTGCTCAAGCAGGCCGGGCTGGGCGCGGTCGCCCAGGAGCTCAGTGGGTTCCTCACGTTCGGCCGTGGTGTGGACACCAGCCGGGCGCGCGACATCCTGGGCTTCGTCCCGGACTACTCGACCGCCGAGGCCTTCGCGGACCTCGCCCGGACCATCACCCCCGGTTTCGCGCCCTCGCCGCGGACCGTCGCCGCACTGCTGCCCGAGCCCGGAGGTGACCATGCCTGACGCCGAGGTGATCCCGTTGGGCACCCGTGGCCGTCCCGGACGGGGGACGGGGAGCGCGAAGCCGTCGTCGGCCGCCCGCAGCCTCGCGGGCGGGGCGAAGAAGCCCTCCTCGAACCGGAGGTCCGGCGCCGGCGACACCCCCGCCGAGCAGCCGTCCGCCGACCAGCTCGGGGACGACGCCACGACGACCCCTGAGCCGGTGAGCCCCCCGGCTGCCGGCGACGAGCACCCGACCTCGGTTCCGGACGAGGGCGCGACGGTGGCCAGTGGGCCCGGATCCCCGACTGTCGCGGCGGTGCACGACCGCGAGCCCAGCGACGGGATCCCGGTCGGCGACTGGCTGGCGGCCTTCAGCCAGGCGGCCCGCGAGGTGTTCGGCGAGAGCTGGGAGCCGCGGCTCGCCGAGTTCCTGGCGTTCCTGCGCCGCCGCGTCACCGGCGACTACTCCGTCGACGAGTACGGCTTCGACTCCGAGGTCACCGAGCGGTTCTTCCTCGCCGCGATCCGCCCTATCAAGGAGAAGTGGTTCCGCGTCGAGGTCCGGGGGGCGGAGAACATCCCGGCCGAGGGCGGCGCGCTCCTGGTCTCGAACCACTCCGGCACCATCCCGGTCGACGGGCTGATGACGATGGTCTCGGTGCACGACCACACCGGGCGCAACCTGCGGCCGCTGGGCGCGGACCTCGTCTTCCGGCTGCCGATCGTCGGTGAGCTGGCCCGCAAGGGTGGCGCGACGCTGGCCTGCAACGAGGATGCCCAGCGCATGCTCAGCGGCGGCGAGCTCGTCGGCGTCTGGCCCGAGGGCTTCAAGGGCATCGGCAAGCCGTACTCCGAGCGCTACAAGCTGCAGCGGTTCGGCCGGGGCGGGTTCGTGTCGGCCGCGATCCGCACCGGCGTCCCGATCGTGCCGTGCTCGGTCGTCGGGGCCGAGGAGATCTACCCGCTGGTTGGCAACATGCCCGCGCTGGCGCGGCTGCTGGGCATTCCCTACATCCCGATCACGCCGTTCTTCCCGCTGCTCGGGCCGCTGGGCCTCGTGCCGCTGCCGTCGAAGTGGCTGATCGAGTTCGGCGAGCCGATCCGCACCGACTCCTACGACGGCGGCGCGGCCGACGACCCGATGCTGGTGTTCAACGTGACCGACCAGGTCCGCGAGACCATCCAGCAGACCCTCTACACGCTGCTCATGCAGCGCCGCTCGGTCTTCTACTGACCGGGCCGGCTACTGGCCGAGGCCGCCGAGCGGGTCGGGGAGAACGGTCTCGACGGCGCCGGACAGCCCGTCGGTGAGACCGCTGGTGGTGTCGTCGACGGTCTTGTCGACGGTGTCGGTGACCTTCTTGACCGCGTCCTTGGTGACGTCCTTGGTGGTGCTCTTGCCGCCGCTCGAGGAGTCGGCACCGGTGAGGTCCAGCAGGGACCCGGACGAGGTCGAGTCCTCCGTCGAGGGGGACTGCCCGTCGCTGGGCGCGGGCTCGGCCTGCTGCTCGGTGGCCTCGGCGGCACCGGCGGCCAGGTCGGTCAGGGCCTTGGTGGGCTCCTTGAGGGAGCGCTTGTCCACGATGAACGGGTGGCTGTTGTCCAGCGCGGCCGCGTCGAGCGTGGCGAGGGTCCGGTCGACCTCGGCGGCGGCCAGGAACGTGTCGGGGATCTCCAGCTCGGGCAGGTCGGCTCCGCAGGTGGGGCACAGGTCGGTCGCGGCCCGGTCGATGTCGCCGAGCGCGAGGGCTGCCCCGGCGAGCTCGTCCTGCGCCTGTGCCGGCGCGGTGCGTGCCAGGTCCTGCAGCAGCGCGATGCCGTGGGCGGTGAACTCGTGGACGGCGACCAGGGTCGCGGGGTCGCGGGTCTCGACGAACGAGTCCATGAGCAGGCCCGCGCCCTCCTGGGACTGGGCGGTGAAGTCGTCGATGGTCTGCGGCACGAGGGCGTTGGCGGTGAGCGAGTCTCCGGCCAGCATCGCGTGGACCTCGTCGAGCCGGTCGTTGGCCTGGCTGAGCAGGTCGTGGCCCTTGCCGGCGCTGCTGACCGACAGGCCGGCCTCGGCCCGCTCGATGCCCCGCTTGATCGGGTACAGCGGGTCGCCGGGCAGCGACTGCTGGGCGGCCGCGGCCATGCCGGCGGACCCGCCGAGCAGGACGACCGCGGAGGCCGCGGCGACCAGGCGACGCTCGCGGGGGCCGCGACGGCGCGCGGGGAGGGTCAGCGGCGCGTTGCCGGGCACGAGCGTCCGCTCGGCCTCGGCCATCAGCTGGCTGCGCAGCTCCGCGGCGAAGTCGTCTCGCGGACGCGCCGCGTCGAGGGAGTCGTGGGAGCGCAGCGCCGTGGCCACGCCGACGAGCTGCTGCAGGTCGTCCGGGAGCGACGCGGACCGGCCGTCGACCGCCGAGGCGAACTCCTCGGCACGCCGGCGCGTGCGGAAAAGTGCGGTCATCTCGGGAGCCCCGTCTCTGCTGTGCTCGTGTTCGTCGTCGCTGTCGAGAACCCCAACGACGGAGCGGGGGCGGAGGTTACGGCGCGGGAGCCGGCGGTTCCACCGGCCCCGGCGAGCGCCCTCGGGATCGTCATCGCAGTCCCTCGGGCAGGAGCTTGGCGAGGTTGCGGACGCCCCGCAGCTGCAGCTGCTTGACCGCGCCGTCACTGCGGCCGAGCACCTGGGCGGTCTCGGCGATGGACAGTCCCTGCAGGAAGCGCATCACCAGGCACTCCTGCTGCTCGGTCGGCAGCTCCTTGAGCGCGCCGAGCAGGGCGTCGTTCGTCAGGGACGCGAGCACCGAGTCCTCGGGGCCCTCGGTCACCGAGTCATGGGCCCCCATGTCCTCGGTGGCGTACTCCAGCCGGGTGCGCCCCGCCTTGAAGTGGTCGGTGGCCAGGTTGCGGGCGATGGTCATCAGCCAGGCGCCGAAGTCCTTGCCCTGCCAGCGGAACGAGCCCATGCTGCGCAGCGCGCGGAAGAACGTCTCCGAGGTGAGGTCCTCGGCCAGGGCGACGGAGCCGACCCGGTAGTAGAGGAACCGGTACACCGAGACGTGGTAGTGGTCGTAGAGCAGCCCGAAGGCGTCCGCGTCGCCGCCGCGGGCCAGCTCCACCAGCGCGATCAGCCGGCTGGCCTCGGCCTCGTCCTCCTCCGAGGAGCAGGCCAGGTCGGCGTCCCCCGGTCCGCTCCCGCCCGCGCGGTCGGTCCGGGGATGGAGGTCCACCGCCTCGGCGAGCAGCCACCCCGCCGTACGGTCGTGCCGGTCTCCGGCGGGAGCGAGGGAAGCGCCGGCGAGAGCCGGAACGGCCGCGAAGTCGGGGGAGAGGACGCGCAGGACCGCGAGCCGCAGGGCTTCTACCCCGCGTTCGAAGTCGACCTCGCGCGTGAACACGAACTGCTACTCCCTCCCCGGCGACCGGCCGGGCCCCGACCCCCACGAGACAAAGCGCAACAGCGTAGTGAGGCCCGCGGCGTTTTTGAAACGGTGATTAAATA
>JBQCEF010000208.1:0-5057 GCA_051960495.1 Nocardioides sp.
GCGGGCTGGTGGCCGCCTGCGCCTTCCCGTGGGAGAGGTAGCCTCAGCACCGCCATGGCCTCCCCAGACCCGCGGACCGACGCCGCCACGAACACGGTCCTGATCACGCTGACCGGCAAGGACCGTCCGGGCGTGACCTCGACGGTCTTCGACACCCTCGCGTCCTTCGGCGGGGAGGTGCTCGACATCGAGCAGATCGTGCTCCGCCGTCGGCTGATCCTCGGCGTGCTGGTCACCGCGCCCCGGGACTGGAAGGCGCTGCGCGACGCGATGGAGCGGGTCGCGAACGAGCTCGACATGCAGGTCGAGGTCGACCGCGGCACCGGTGACAACCGCGCCCGGCCGGAGGGCCGCAGCCACGTCACCGTGCTCGGGATGCCCTTGCGTCCCAAGGCGGTCGCTGCCATCGCCGGGCGGATCGCCGACACCGGCGCGAACATCGACCGGATCGAACGGATGGCGCGCTACCCGATCACCGCGATCGAGCTGCACGTGTCGGGCGCGGACCCCGACCGGTTGCGCATCACCCTCGCCGAGGAGGCGGCGGCCCAGAGCGTCGACGTGGCGGTGCAGCCGGCGACGTTGCTGCGGCACGGCATGCGGCTGATCGTGATGGACGTCGACTCCACGCTCGTGCAGGGCGAGGTGATCGAGATGCTCGCCGAGCACGCCGGGTGCCTCGACGACGTCGCCCGGGTGACCGAGGCCGCGATGCGCGGCGAGCTCGACTTCGAGCAGTCGCTGCGCGAACGGGTCGCCCTGCTCGAGGGCCTCGACGCCTCCGCGCTCGACAGGGTGTACGACGCGATCGTGCTCTCCCCCGGCGCCCGCACGATGGTCCGCACGCTCAAGCGCCTCGGCTACCGGTTCGCGATCGTGTCCGGTGGCTTCACGCAGGTCACCGACCGGATCGCCGTCGACCTCGGCATCGACTTCGCGGCCGCCCACGAGCTCGAGGTCGTCGACGGGAAGCTGACCGGGCGGATCATCGGGCCGGTGGTGGACCGGGCCGGCAAGGCCGCGGCACTGCGCCGCTTCGCCGCCGAGGTCGGGGTCTCCGAGGCCGCGACGGTCGCGATCGGCGACGGCGCGAACGACCTCGACATGCTCGCCGCGGCCGGCCTCGGGGTCGCGTTCAACGCCAAGCCGGTGGTGCAGCAAGCTGCCGACACCGCCGTCAACGTCCCCTACCTCGACGCGATCATGTACCTGCTCGGGATCAGCCGCGAGGAGGTCGAGGCGGCCGACGCCGAGGCCGGGTTCACCACGCCGGCGCCTCCCCTGACCAGCTGACCACCCGATTCGTCTGCGCTAATTGGTCTATTTCACGCGGGACGGTCGCAGACGAATCGGTCAGTGGCGGTGCGGTGCGTGGAAGTCGACGACCCGGCCCGACTCCGGGCCCAGGGACGACCAGGGCCCCTCGACCGCGAACACCACGAGCGCCGCGGGCGGGAAGCCGCGCAGCATGCCGCTGACCGCCTCGGGGTCGCCCTCGCCGTCGTCGAGCACGTGGCACAGGTAGGAGGCGGTGGGATTGTGCCCGACGAAGAGCAGCGTCTCGACGTCGTCGGGGACGCTCTGCAACGCCTCGAGCACCACGTCGACCCCGCCGGTGTAGACCGCGGCGTCGAGCTGCGGGGCGGCGGTGCTGCCGGTCGCGCTCGCGACCGCCTCCCAGGTGAGCCGGGTCCGCTCGGCGGTCGAGACGACGGCGTGACCGGGCACGAGCCCCCGCTCGAGCAGGTGCAGGCCGGCCGCCCGGGCGTCCTGGCATCCCCGTTCGGTCAGCCCGCGCGCATGGTCGGTCGAGGCGTACGGCTCCGCCGTCGCGTGCCGCATCACGACCAGTCGCCGCTGCTCCGTCACGGATGAACGATCCCACCCCGTAGGCTGCGCTGCATGCTGAACCCGCCAGATGACCCGGACATGTCAGCAGCCCCCTCCGGAGAGTCCATCGGGAGTGGCCCGCCCGGGCCGCTGATGGCGATCGGCGGCGCCGAGGACAAGCTCGGCAAGCGCACCGTCCTGTCACATTTCGTCGAGCTCGCGGGCGGTCCCCGGGCGCGGATCGCGGTCATCCCGACCGCGTCGGCGCTCGGCCCGGACATCGTGGAGCTGTACGACGCCCTCTTCCGCAAGCTCGGGGCGGCCGACGTGGTCGAGGCGCGGCCGGAGACCCGCGAGGAGGCCGAGGACCCGGAGATGGTCGCCCGGCTGGACGGGGTCACCGGGATCTTCATGACCGGCGGCAACCAGCTCAAGCTCTCCGCCATCGTCAACGGCACCGCGTTCGGCGAGGCGATCAAGGCAGCGCACCTCCGGGGCGTCGTCGTCGCCGGGACCAGCGCAGGTGCGAGCATCCAGTCGAGCCACATGGTGGCCTTCGGCACCGGCGGGGTGACGCCCAAGCAGCGGATGACCCAGCTCGCCGCCGGTCTCGGGCTGATCCGCGACGTCGTCATCGACCAGCACTTCGCCCAGCGCAACCGCTACGGCCGACTGCTGATGATCGTCGCCCAGAGCCCCGGCCTGCTCGGCATCGGCGTCGACGAGGACACCGCCGCGGTGATCACCGAGGAGGACGGCGCGGAGATCCTCCGGGTGGTCGGACGCGGAGTGGTGACGATCCTCGACGGACGCAACATCGTGTCCAACGCCCACGAGGCGCGCCGCACCGCTCCCCTGCTCGCCTCGGGCGTCGTGCTCCACGTGCTGCCGGCGGGCCAGGTCTTCGACCTGACCGACAAGGCCCTGGTGCGCCAGCAACCGGTTGTCGCCCCCGGTGAGGCGGAGGAGCTCGAGGTTGCGGGGCGCGACCTGAGACGGTTGGCTCGAGACATCGCCGCCGGGGACATCTCCCCCAGCGTCCTGCGCCGCCGGCGTGCCCGTCAGCACCACGAAGGGACCCCCTCGGATGAGTGAGCAGCCCCGCCCGGCCACCCGCCCCGCCCCCGACCTGACGATCGTCGAGACCCGGGTCTACCGCGGCGCGAACATCTGGTCCTACGACAAGGCGATCCACCTCGTCGTGGACCTCGGCTCGCTCGAGGACTTCCCCTCCAACACGATCGCGGGCTTCACCGACAACCTGCTGCAGATGCTGCCCGGGCTGCGGGAGCACTCCTGCTCGCGTGGTCGTCGCGGCGGCTTCGTCGAGCGGCTCAACGAGGGCACCTGGCTCGGCCACGTCGCCGAGCACGCGGCGCTGGCGCTCCAGCAGGTGGTCGGCCACGACATCCGCCGCGGCAAGACCCGCCAGGTCAAGGGAGTGCGCGGCCGCTACAACATCGTCTACGGCTACGTCGACGAGCAGGTCGGCCGCGCGGCGGCCACGCTCGCCGTACGCCTGGTCAACCACCTCGTCGAGGCCGACCCCGGGTTCGACTGGGAGTCGGAGCTGGAGGCATTCATCCTCCGCGCCGAGCGGACCGCCTTCGGGCCCTCCACGCAGGCCATCCTCGACGAGGCGATGTCACGCGACATCCCGTGGATCCGGCTCAACCAGTACTCCCTGGTCCAGCTCGGCCAGGGGGTCCACCAGAAACGCATTCGCGCGACCATGACGTCGGCGACGAGCGCGATCGCCGTCGACGTGGCCTCGGACAAGGACCTCACCACCCGGCTGCTCGCCGCGGCCGGCCTGCCGGTGCCCAAGCAGGAGTCGGTCAAGAGCGCCGACCGCGCCGTCGCCGTGGCCGAGCGGATCGGCTACCCGGTGGTCTGCAAGCCGCTCGACGGCAACCACGGTCGCGGAGTGTGCCTGGACCTGAAGAACGCCGACGAGGTCCGCGAGGCGTTCCCGATCGCCCAGGAGCAGTCCCGGCGTGGCTGGGTCATCGTCGAGTCGTTCATCAGCGGGCGCGACTACCGGTGCCTGATCATCGACGGCCGGCTCGCCGCCGTCGCCGAGCGCGTCCCGGCCCACGTCGTCGGCGACGGCCAGAGCACCGTGGAACAGCTCGTGGAGCTGACCAACGCGGACCCGCGCCGCGGCGTCGGCCACGAGAAGGTGCTCACCCGGATCAAGGTCGACGACGCCGCGGTCGCGCTGCTGGCCGACCAGGGCTACAGCCTCACCGACGTGCCGCCTGCCGGCGAGATGGTCAAGCTGACCCTCACCGGCAACATGTCGACCGGCGGGATCTCGATCGACCGGACCTTCGAGGCGCACCCGGAGAACGTCGAGATCGCGGAGGAGGCCGCCCGCATGGTCGGCCTGGACATCGCCGGGATCGACTTCATCTGCCCCGACATCACCGAGCCGGTCCGCGAGACCGGCGGCGCGATCTGCGAGGTCAACGCGGCGCCCGGGTTCCGGATGCACACCCACCCGACGATCGGCGAGCCGCAGTTCATCTCCAAGCCGGTCGTCGACATGCTCTTCCCGCCCGGCGCGCCGAGCCGGATCCCGATCGTCGCGGTCACCGGAACCAACGGCAAGACCACGACCTCGCGGATGATCTCCCACATCTTCAAGGGCATGGGCCGCAAGGTCGGCATGACCTCGACCGACGGCGTCGTCATCGACGAGCGCCTGGTGATCCGCGCCGACGCCTCCGGGCCCAAGTCGGCCCGCATGGTGCTGCAGAACCCGCGCGTCGACTTCGCGGTGTTCGAGGTCGCCCGCGGCGGGATCCTGCGCGAGGGCCTGGGCTACGAGCGCAACGACGTCGCCGTGGTGCTCAACGTCGCGCCGGACCACCTCGGGCTGCGCGGCATCGAGACCGTAGAGCAGCTCGCCGACGTCAAGGCGGTGCTCGTCGAGGCGGTTCCGCGCGACGGCCACGCCGTGCTCAACGCCGACGACCCGCTGGTGCGTGAGATGCGGCGCCGGTGCTCGGGCCAGGTGGTCTGGTTCTCGATGGCCGAGCCCGGCTCCGAGGTCCGCGACATGATCGATGCGCACTGCCGCCGCGGTGGCAAGGCGATCGTCCTCGAGCCCAGCGAGCGCGGCGAGATGATCGTGGTCAAGCACGGCCGGCGCGAGATGCAGCTCGCGTGGACCCATCTGCTGCCGTCGACCTTCGGCGGCCGCGCCCGGATGAACGTGCAGA
>JBQCEF010000209.1:0-4239 GCA_051960495.1 Nocardioides sp.
GGCATCGGCTCGACCGTGGTAACGGTGTGGCGGTTCGCGAAGTGGCCGGTGCTGCTGCTCGTCATGGTGCTGGTGGTCGCGCTGCTCTACTACGCGACGCCCAACATCAAGCAGCCGAAGTTCCGCTGGGTCTCCGTCGGCGCGGTGGTCGCGATCGTCACCTGGCTGATCGCCTCGGTGCTGTTCGGCATCTACGTGGCGAACTTCTCCAACTACGACAAGACCTACGGCTCGCTGGGCGGCGTCATCGCCGGGCTGCTGTGGCTGTGGATCACGAACCTGGCGCTGCTCCTCGGCGCCGAGATGGACTCCGAGGTCGAGCGCAGCCGCGAGCTGCAGGCCGGCATCCCCGCCGAGAAGGAGCTGCAGCTCCCGCTCCGGGACGACGCCAAGATCGAGAAGGCCGAGCAGAAGGAGGCCGAGGACATCGAGCGCGGCCGCGAGCTGCGGCTGGCCGCGGAACGCAACGGCAACACCGACAACGAGAAGAGGGAGAACTCATGAAGAAGCTGATGCTGCTGACCGCCGGCGCGGTGGGCTACGTGCTCGGCACGCGGGCCGGTCGCGAGCGCTACGAGCAGATCAAGGCCGGTGCGGTGAAGCTGAAGAACAACCCCACCGTCCAGCAGAAGGCCCACGAGGCGGCACAGGCCGCCAAGGAGCACGCACCGGTCGTCAAGGACAAGGTCGCCGAGGCGGCCGGGCAGGCCAAGTCGGCCGCCCAGGACAAGATGGGCAGCAACGGCTCCGACGCCTCGCACGCGACGGCCACGACCACGACGGGCTACCCGCAGACCTGACCCGCCCGCTGACACACTGGGGCCCATGCCGACCCCCGGACCCAGCTCCCCGTCACCCCACCCGGTGACGGGGAGCTCGTTCGTCAGCCCCGTGCCGCCCGGGACCGGCTGGCCCGACGATCCCGCGACCGCGGACACCCCGGTCGCCAAGACACCTGCGGCGGTACGACGCCTCGCCGCGTCGGCCGACCTGGACGAGCTCGACGCCCGCGTCACCGTCTGCCGCGCCTGCCCCCGACTGGTCCGCTGGCGCGAGGACGTGGCCGCGACCAAGCGCGCGTCGTTCGCCGCGGAGCCCTACTGGGGCCGCCCGATCGCCGGGTGGGGCGACGAGCACCCGGGCGTGCTCATCGTCGGGCTCGCCCCGGCGGCCAACGGAGGCAACCGCACCGGACGCATCTTCACCGGCGACCGGTCCGGCGACTGGCTGTTCGCCTCCCTGCACCGCGTCGGCCTCGCCACCCAGCCGACCTCGGTGCACGCCGGCGACGGCCAGCGGCTGATCGGGGCGCGGATGGCCGCCGCGGTCCGGTGCGCGCCACCGGACAACAAGCCCACCACCGACGAGCGCGACACCTGCGCCCCGTGGCTCGAGCGTGAGGTCGCCCTGGTGAGCGACAGCCTGCGCGCCGTGGTGTGCCTCGGGTCGTTCGGCTGGGCGGCGGCGCTGCGGACCTTCCGGGCCGTCGGGTACGACGTGCCTCGCCCCCAACCGCGCTTCGGCCACGCCGCCGAGGCCGTCCTGGTGGCGCCCGACGGCCGCGAGGTCGTGCTGCTCGGCAGCTACCACCCCACGCAGCAGAACACGTTCACGGGCAAACTCACCGAGCCGATGCTCGACGCCGTGCTGGGACGGGCCGCCGAGCTCGCCGGCGCCGTGGAAGGATGACGGCCGTGAGCCTGCACGCCATCACCGTCCTCGGGCACGACCGCCCCGGCATCATCGCCGAGACCACCCGCATCCTCGCCGGCCTCGGGCTCAACCTCGAGGACTCGACGATGACGCTGCTGCGGGGTCACTTCGCGATGATGCTCATCTGTGCCGGCGCGCACACCGCCGCCGAGGTCGAGGAGGCCCTCGCCCCGCTGACGGCCGACGGGTCCCTGAGCGTCTCGGTGCGCGAGGTGCCGCAGGAGGCGGAGCATGCCGCCGTCGGGTCGTCGTACGTCCTCACCGTGCACGGCGGCGACCGTCCCGGCATCGTCTCGGCCATCGCCGAGGAGGTCGCCCGCGTCGGCGGCAACATCACCGACCTGACCACGCGGCTGGCCGGCGAGCTCTACCTGCTCGTCGCCGAGGTCGACCTGCCGACCGGGGTGCAGCTCGAGGCGCTGCGCGGCTCGCTCGACGGGGTCGCCGCGGCGCTCGGCGTGGGGGTCACCCTGCGCGAGGTCGAGAGCGACGACCTGTGAGCTCCTCGCACGACGACGCGTCGGGCGAAGCGCTGGTCGACGACGCGCTCGGACGGTGGACGCCGGCGGATCTGGGCGTCGAGGGGTCGGTGCTCGAGGTGGTCCGCGCGCCCGACCGGGTGCTGGCCACGCCGGGCGCCCTGGTCGACCCCGCCGCGGCGGACGTCGTACAGCTCGCCGCCGACCTCGTCGCCACGATGCGGGTCTCCCCGGGCTGCGTGGGCCTCGCCGCGCCGCAGGTCGGCGTCGGGGTCAAGGTGTTCTGCGTCGACGTCGCGGCCCACCCGAAGACCCGGTCCCACCACGGCACGTTCGTGCTGTGCAACGCCGAGGTGGTCGAGTCCTCGCGCAACGAGAAGGCGCGCGAGGGCTGCATGAGCGTGCCGGACTTCACCGGCGACGTGAAGCGGGCGAGCCGGGTCGTCGTCCGCGGCCAGCTGCCCGACACCGGGGAGACCGTCGAGGTGCGCGCGGAGGCGTTCGAGGCGCGGGCGCTGCAGCACGAGATCGATCACTGCGACGGGCTGCTGTTCCTCGACCGCGTGGCGGGCGCGCACGCGATCCACCCGCGCAAGACCTACCTGTAGGTCGGCGGCTCGCGGAGCGGCGACCGTCTCCGCGGCCTATGGTGGAGCCCGCCGTTCACGGTTCCGCCCCCGTAGCCCAATGGCAGAGGCAGAGGTCTTAAACACCTTTCAGTCTGGGTTCGAGTCCCAGCGGGGGTACGACGCCGCTTCGGCGGTCACTGCACGCGCGGCGGGACGTACGGCGTGAACTCCGGCGCCGGCTCGTCGTCGTGGCCGTCGTCGTCCTGGTCGTCCTGGTGGTCGGCGCCGTCGGCGCGGTCGCCGTCGTGGGGCTGCGGCTCGGCGGGATCCGCGGCTGCCTCCTCGGACTCCAGCACGAGCTGCTCGGCGACGGACAGCTCGCCCTCGGGCGCCGCCGGGTCTTCAGCCGCCGCGTCAGCCGGCGCCGAGTCGCCCGGCGCCGCGTCGCCGGCAGGGGCCTCGACCGTGCGCACCCCGCCGCCGGTCAGCGTGGTGAGCATCTGGCGCACGTTGGCGAGCTGGGCGTTGATGCTGTCGCGGCGCTGGGTGGCGGCGGCGAGCTCGCGCTCGGACTCCGCCCGGATCCGGTCGGCGTTGGTCCGCGCCTCGGCCACGGTCTCCTCGGCCTGGCGCTTGGCGTCCTCGAGCATCCGGGCCGCCTTGCGCTCGGCGTCGGCGCGCAGCTTCTCCGACTCCAGCCGAGTTTGCTCCGAGCGGCCCTGCACGTCCTTGAGCGACGACTCGGAGGCCGCCATCTTGTCCGAGTACTCCTTCTCGGCCTGCTCACGGCGACGGGCGAGGGTCGTCTCGAAGTCGGCGGCGGCCTGGGCGGCCTTCGCCCGGTTGCGCTCGAACAGCGCCTCGGCCTCCTCGCGGCGGGCTGCGGCGTCGCGCTCGGCGCTGTCCCGGGCGGCGTCGGCCTGGCGCCGCGCGTCCTCGAGGATCTTCGCGGCCTCGGCGTCGGCCTGGTTGCGCCGATCGCCTGCGTAGCCCTCGGCCTCCTTGCGCAGCTTGTCGGAGGCCTGCTCGGCCAGGGCCCGGTAGCTGTCGGCATCCTCGGCCGCCCCCTGGCGGACCTCCATGGCCTCCTGCTCGGCCAGCGCGAGGATCTGCTCGCGGAGGCGGTTGGCGGTTTCACTCATTCCTCTATGGTAGTTCGAAAGGCTGTGGCTTGCCCTCAGGAACATTGCCGGGGGGTGTGGCACAGTTTGGCACATTCGGTGGAGGGCCGCCGGTTCTGTAGTACTCCAGCACCTCGGCGATGTTGCGAAAAAGCGCCTCCGGGCCTTCTACCTTGCTGACGAAGCGGTCGGCGTAGACGGCATCGTCAGGAATTTCATTGACGCCCGAGACGATGATGATGGGCAGCGAGGGATGGGTAGTGCGCAATTGTTTGGCCAGCTCCGTGCCGACGACGCCAGGCATCATCTGGTCGGTGAGGACGAGGTCGACGTGGTGGTGTTCGAGCAGATCGAGGG
>JBQCEF010000210.1:0-13061 GCA_051960495.1 Nocardioides sp.
CCCGCGACGATCAACCAGGTCAAGGACCCCGAGCGGATCCTGCACCCGCTGCGCCGGGTGGGGGAGCGTGGCTCGGGGAAGTTCGAGCAGGTCAGCTGGTCCGAAGCGCTCGCCGACATCGCCGGGCGGATCCGCAAGGCGATCGTCGAGGGCCGCCGCGACGAGGTGATGTTCCACGTCGGCCGGCCCGGTGAGGACGGGTTCGTCGAGCGGGTGCTCCAGGCCTGGGGGGTCGACGGGCACAACAGCCACACCAACGTCTGCTCGTCGGGCGGCCGCTCGGGCTACACGCACTGGATGGGCTACGACCGGCCGTCCCCGGACTACGCCAACGCGAAGACCATCGTGCTGCTGTCCTCGCACCTCGAGACCGGCCACTACTTCAACCCGCACGCCCAGCGGATCATGGAGGCCCGTCAGAACGGCGCCAAGCTGGCCGTGCTCGATCTGCGGCTGTCCAACACCGCCTCGCACGCCGACCTGTGGATCTCGCCGTGGCCGGGCAGCGAGGCCGCGATCTTCCTCGCGGTCGCCTCCCACCTGCTGCGCACCCGCAGGATCGACAAGCCGTTCCTGCGGCGCTGGGTCAACTGGGACGTCTACCTCGAGCGGCTCCACCCCGACGCGCCGCGCGACTTCGAGGTGTTCCTCGAGCGGCTCACCGACGACTACGCGCGCTACACCTTCGAGTACGCCGCCGCTGAGGCGCACGTGCCGGTGGAGCAGGTCGAGGCGCTCGCCGCGATGGTCGCCGACGCCGGCACCCGGCTGGCCACGCACACCTGGCGCTCGGCCGCGGCGGGCAACCTCGGGGGCTGGCAGATCGCCCGCAGCCTGTTCTTCCTCAACGTGCTCACCGGCAGCGTCGGCACCGAGGGCGGCACCCACCCCAACGGCTGGGACAAGTTCATCGCGCACTTCCCGCAGATGCCGGAGGCCAACGACGCCTGGAGCGAGATGCTCTGGCCCACCGAGTACCCGCTGACCACCAACGAGATGTCGATCTTGTTGCCGCACCTGCTCAAGGACGGCCGGGGCCGGCTCGAGGTCTACTTCAGCCGGGTCTACAACCCGCTGTGGGTCAACCCCGACGGGTTCACCTGGATCGACGTGCTCAAGGACGAGACCAAGATGGGACTGCACGTCGCACTCACGCCGACGTGGAGCGAGTCCGCGACGTTCGCCGACTACGTGCTGCCGATGGGGCACGCCTCGGAGCGGCACGACACGATGTCGTTCGAGACGCACACCTCGAAGTGGCTCGCGTTCCGTCAGCCGGTGACCCGGGTCGCGATGGAGCAGCGCGGCATCCCCTACCGCGACAGCCGCGACGCCAACCCCGGCGAGGTGTGGGAGGAGAACGAGTTCTGGTTCGAGCTGTCCTGGCAGATCGACCCCGACGGCTCGCTCGGCATCCGGCAGTACTTCGAGTCCCAGGAGCGGCCCGGCGAGCGGATGACCCAGGACGAGTACTACGACACGCTGTTCTCCCACAGCGTGCCCGGCCTCCCCGAGGCCGCGCAGGCCCAGGGCCTGACTCCCTTGCAGTACATGCGCAAGTTCGGGGTGTTCGAGGTCGCCAAGGACCTCTACCGGCTCGACGAGCGGCCGCTGACCGAGGCCGAGCTCGAGGGCGCCGAGCCCGACGAGCGCGGCGTGCTCCGCAAGCCGGTCACGTTGGAGTCGCAGCCGCCGCTGGTCGGCGAGGCCGGCGCCGTGGGCGTCGTGCACGAGGACGGGACGAAAACCGCGGGCTGGCTCTCGCCCTCGCGCAAGCTCGAGCTGTTCTCCACCACGCTCGCCGACTGGGGCTGGCCCGAGCAGGCCACCCCTTGCTACATCGAGTCCCACGTGTCCGCGCGCAACATCGACCGCACGAACGACGAGTTCGTGCTGATGCCCAACTTCCGGCTGCCGACGCTGATCCACACCCGGTCGGGCAACGCGAAGTACCTCAACGAGATCGCGAACACCCACCCGCTGTGGTTCAACGCTGACGACGCCGCCGCGATGGGCCTGGCCACCGGCGACCTGGTGCGGGTGACCACCGAGATCGGTCACTTCGTGGTGCGCGTGTGGGCGACCGAGGCGATCCGCCCAGGCGTCGTGGGGCTGTCGCACCACATGGGTCGCTGGCAGCAGGACGGCCACCCCGGCAGCCGGTGGGTGATGGGCAAGGTCGACCTCGACCGCAGCGAGGACGGGATCTGGAAGCTGCGCTACAAGGAGGGCATCAAGCCGTTCAAGAGCGACGACCCCGACTCCGAGCGGATCTACTGGGACGACCCGGGCGTGCACCAGAACCTCGCCTTCCCGGTCCAGCCGGACCCGGTCTCGGGGATGCACTGCTGGCACCAGAAGGTGCGCATAGAAAAGGCCAGGGAAGGCGACCAGTACGGCGACGTGGAGGTCGACGTCAACAAGTCGCGCGAGGCCTACCGGCGGTGGCTGTCGATGGCGCGCCCGGGGCCGGGCCCCGGCGGCCTGCGACGTCCGGAGTTCCTGATGCGCCACGTCACCCCGAAGCGGTCCGCCTACCGGATGGCTGACCAGTGAGCCTGCTCTCGCGCCGGCGTCCCCCGGCCGACGTCGACGTCGAGGCCGTACGACGCGCCGCGGGGGCGGTGCGCGACCCCGAGCTCCACCTCGCCCTCGACGAGGCCGGCATGCTCGGCGACGTCACCGTCGACCCCGACGGGACCGCTCACGTGACGGTCCGGCTGACCACGCCGACCTGCCCCATGCGCGAGCGGCTCGTCGCCGACGTCGGGACCGCGGTCGACACGGTGCCCGGCGTCACGGCCGTGCGGGTCACGTTCGACGCGATGTCCGACGGCGAGCGGCTGAGCCTCGCCTCCCGGCTGCGGGGCGGCCGGGAGAGCGGCCACCCCTTCGGCGAGGGGTCGCCGACCCGCGTCTACGCGGTCGCCAGCGGCAAGGGCGGCGTCGGCAAGTCGACCATCACCGCCAACCTCGCCGTCGCCCTCGCACAGCAGGGCCGACGGGTCGGAGTCCTCGACGCGGACGTCTGGGGCTACTCGGTGCCGCAGCTGTTCGGTGTCCGGGAGCGGCCGGTCGCCCTCAAGGGCCTGATGCTGCCGCCGCAGGCCCACGGCGTCTCGCTGATGTCGGTCGGTTTCCTCGTCGATGACGGCGAGCCGGTGGTGTGGCGCGGACCGATGCTGCACAAGGCGATCGAGCAGTTCCTCGGCGACGTGCACTGGGGCGACCTCGACGACCTGCTCATCGACCTGCCGCCCGGCACCGGCGACGTCACGCTGTCCCTGCTCGAGCTGCTCCCCGACGCCCAGCTCCTCGCGGTCACCACTCCGCAGGTCGCCGCCCAGACGGTGGCAGCACGGGTCGGCCGGATGGCGCGCGACGTCCGCATGCCGGTCGCCGGCGTCATCGAGAACATGTCGACGCTGGTGTGCTCCTCCTGCGACGCGACCACCCCGCTGTTCGGTGAGGGCGGCGGCGCCCGGCTCGCCGAGGACATCGGCACGACGCTACTCGGCCAGGTGCCGCTCGACCTCCCGCTGCGCACCGCCGGCGACCTCGGCGTGCCCGCGATGGTCGCCGCACCCGATGCGCCCTCGGCCGTCGAGCTGCGCCGGATCGCAGCCGACCTGCCCGTGGTCCGTCGCAGCCTCGTCGGCCGGTCGCTGCCCCTCTCGGTCGTCTAGCGCGTCAGTCCGAGCTTCTCGGCGTGGGCGAAGTCGTCGTCGACGAGCACCACGTCGTACCCCGCCCTGGCCAGGACGCTCGCCGCGATCGACGCGCGGAAGCCGCTCGCGCAGTGGACCCACCAGCGGGTGCCCTTCTCGAGCTCGCCGAGCCGCTCGAGCACCTGGTGGATCGGGATGTGTGCCGAGCCCGGGATCGCGGACGCGGCGCGCTCGTCGTCCTGGCGCACGTCGAGGACGGTGCCGTCGACACCTCCCTGGAGCTCCTCGAAGGTCGCGAGCGGGTAGGAGCCGATCTCCCCGGCCGCGGCGAGGTGCTCGACGTGGCCGACCGCGGCGCCCGCCGGACGATCGATCCCGATCCGCACCATCTGGCGCTGGGCGGTCGCGACCTGCTCGGCGCTCTCGCCGAGCAACGTGATCGGCGCTTCCCAGGGCAGCAGCCAGCCCAGGTAGGTGGAGAACTGCTCCGACCCGAGCTCGATGCCGAGCGTCCCGCTGACGTGGCCGGCCGCATAGGCGCGACGGCTGCGCAGGTCGACCACCCACTCACCCTCGGCGAGACGCGCCCGCAGGACGGCTGAGTCGACCGGCTCGGGCGGGCTGAGGTCGGGGGCGGTCGGCCCGGCGAGGTTCCGCGCGCCCATGTGCGCGTAGTAGGCGGGGTACGGCGAGAGGCTCGCCAGCAGCTGCTCGACGAACTCGTCCTCGTCGGAGGTCGTCAGGGCGTCGTTGCTCGAGCGCTCCTCGGCCATCGTCGAGCGGTCGGCGCCGCTGGCCGAGCCTGCGGAGCAGAAGCTGCCGAACCCGTGGGTGGGGAAGATGCGGGCGTCCTCGCCGAGCAGGTCCGAGAGCCGGTGCGCGGACCGGTACTGCGCGCGAGTGAGCTCCTCGGCGTGCTCGGTGCCGAGCAGGTCGGTGCGGCCGACGCTCCCGTAGAGCAGCGAGCCCCCCGTGAACGCGGCCGGCGGCCCGTCGCCGTCGGTGACCACGTAGCTCAGGTGGTGGAACGTGTGGCCGGGGGTGTGCACGACGCGCACCACGAGGTCGCCGTACGAGATCTCGTCGCCGTCACGCACCGGCCGCCGCTCGAAGGCGACCTCGTCGTCGCCGGAGACCAGGTAGTCGCACCCCGCTCGCGACGCGAGAGCGAGACCGCCCGAGACGTAGTCGTTGTGGATGTGCGTCTCCGCCACGGCCGCCAGCGCCAGCCCGTGGTCGGCCAGCACCTGCTCGACCCGGTCGACGTCACGCTGCGGGTCGACGACGACGGCATGCGCACCGTCGTGGACGACGTAGCTGCGGTCACCGAGCTCGCTGGTCTCAAGGATCTCGACGCTCACCATGTGGTTCCCTACCCGTCCGACTTCGCGTCAACCCTGGCATGATCGAGCGGTGGCTTCCTCACACATCACCTCCGGCGTCGTCGGGCTCTCCGGTCGGGTCCCCGAGGTCGACCCCGAGCCCGTGCTCAGCAGCAGTCTGGTCCTTGCGGGCGAGCCGCTGCCACTGGTCGGGGCGGTTCGGGTCTACACGTGCGGCATCACGCCGTACGACGTCACCCACGTCGGGCACGCCGCGACCTTCGTCTGGGCCGACCTGCTCGGCTGCCTCGCACGCCACCTCGGCGTCACGGCGCAGACGTGTCGCAACGTCACCGACGTCGACGACGTGCTGACCCGGGCCGCCGGCGAGCGCGGCTGGGAGTACGACGAGTTCGCGCTGACGCAGGAGTTCCTCTTCGACCGGGACATGAAGGCCCTCAAGGTCGCGCGTCCCGACCACACCCCGCACGCACGTGCCCACGTGCAGCACGTCATCCAGCTCGCGGCCGCGCTGCTGCGGACCGGTCACGCCTACGAGCGCGACGGCCACGTGTTCTTCCGCGGCGAGCAGGTGATGGAGGCCAGCGGGCTCGGCGCCGAGGAGGCCCTGCGTCGCTCCGCCGAGTTCGGCGACCAGGCCGAGGACGGCCGCGAGTCGCCCCACGACGTGCACCTGTGGCGGCCCTCCCCGGCCGACCACCCGGCGTGGCCGAGCCCGTGGGGCTGGGGACGGCCGGGCTGGCACGCGGAGTGCGCCGCGATGGCGTGGTCGACCTTCGGGTCCAGCGTGGACGTGCTCGTCGGCGGGGAGGACCTCACCTACCCCCACCACGCGTTCCAGGCCGCGATGGTCCAGGCCGCCACCGGTGTCGCCCCGTTCGCGCGGCGCCAGCTGCACGTGGGGTCGGTGCGCCACGACGGCAGCAAGATGGCCAAGTCGACGCGCAACCTCGTGCTGGTCGGCGACCTGCTGAAGGACACCTCCGGCGCGGCGCTGCGCCTGATGCTGCTGAACCGGACGTGGTCGCAGGCCTGGGAGTTCGAGCCCGGCATGGTCCCGGCTGCCGCCGCGCAGCTCGACCGGCTCTATGCCGCCGCCGGGAGGCCCGGGCCCGACACCGGCCGGGGGGCCGTGCTCGCGGCGCTGGCGGCCGACCTCGACGTGCCGGCCGCCGTCGCGATCGCCGAGGCCGAAGGGGGCCCCGCGGCCCGCACCCTGCTCGATGTGCTCAAGCTGACCGACGCCACCTGAGGCACGGTCAGCCGGGGAACGGCGTCACGCCCGAGTCCGGCGCTGTGTCTTGGGCAGTCGCACCTGCCGCCACTTGCTCGTAGGTTCCCCACTCCGCACCGACCGACCAGCGGAAGGACGAGGCCTCGCGCAGGTGCGACAACGGGAACCGCAGCACGAGGTCGTGGCCGTCGGGCTGCGCACTCACGCCGCTGTCCGAGCCGAACCTTGCCCCGGCCGGCGTCCGGTAGCTTCCCGACCAGCCGTTGTCCGCGAGGGTGGCCCACACCTCGTAGTCGATGGTGCCGTCGCCGTCGAGGTCGTAGAAGGACGCCACGTTGACCACCTTGTCGCCGTCCTGGCGTGCCGGCACGGCGTCGGCGACGGAGACGCGCAGCTCGAAGCCGGACGAGGTCCGGGTGAGTGCCGCGCCCGTGAGGTCTACATAGCCCGGCGCGCCGGTCAGCGAGCCCCGGACGTCGCCGGTCGGGTCCGACACCGAGGCCCGGAGAACCGCGGGCGAGGAGCCCCCGCCTGCCCCGGTCGGCGAGGCACTCGGCTTCGGGCGGCCCGCGGCCGACGACGTGGCCGCCGCGGGCTGCGCCGACCGCTTCGGCCGGCTCGGGCCTGCGGCGGTCCGCTTTCCGGTCGGCTTCGCATGGGGACGCTTCGACCGGGCGGGATGGCCCTGCTTGGCCTCGGCCTTCTTCTTCGCCGGACCGATCGAGGGCGCGAGCGCGGACGTGCCGAGCCCGTCGTCAGCGGGCGGCGGGACCTCCGGAGCGCAGCCGAGCAGGAGCAGCAGCGCGGTGGCGGTGAGGAGCTGTCTAGATCGCACGGGATGCACCTCTTGCGGGGGAGTTACCGAAGAGTACAGAATCTGGCCCGACCTACACACCGGCGTCACCTGGGGAGGGACGCGGTCCGGCTCTCGGACCTCGTGTGGAGGGGAGCCATGAAAGATCTCGGAAGGATTTTCATGCGACTCACCAAGATCGCGGTTCCCGCCGCGGCAGTCATGATGGCCCTCGGCGGCGCGTCCATCGCCGCCGCGGACCCCGGCCCGAACGGGCACAACACCTTCGGGCTGTGCACCGCCTACTTCGCCGGCTCGGAGAAGGGGCAGGAGATGAAGCGCCACGCGCCGCCGTTCCAGGGTCTCGAGGAGGCGGCCTCGGCCGCGGACCAGTCCGTCGAGGAGTACTGCGCCGCGAACGGCACCCACCCCGGCCAGGGGAGCGGCAAGCCGAGCAGCTGAACCGCACCCGCACGAGATGAAGGGAGTCCCGCACCCGCGGGGCTCCCTTCTGCTTCGATGGCCCCATGCGGTTCCTGGGGGGAGCGGCCGCCGCGCTGCTCGTGGTCACAGCGACCTCGACCGTGTCGGCGTGCACGACGCGCACGGAGCTGCAGGAGCACCCGAACCCGACGCCTCTCAGCGAGCGGTACCCGTTCAACACCCTGCTCGTGCCCGACCCCAGTCTCTTCGTGGACTACGGCACACGCCGAGGGGACGGTTGGGAGGCAGAGCCGGACGGCATCCTCCTGCGCATCGACATCCACGGGGACACGCCCTCGGCGGGGATGTACTCCTTCGCCGACGACGGCACCGTGGTCCGCGTCGCCGACACGAGCGTGACGATGAGCCGCGACGACCTCACCACCTGGCGACTGTCACCCGCCCAGCTCGAGACGGTCCTGGGGGCCCTCGACGCGCTCGGGGTCCGCGAGGCCACCCCCGGGGACTTCGGCGACGCCACGGTCCGGACCTACACCCCGAGCGGCAACATCTCCTGGGGACAGGGACGGGTGATCGGCGGCGACGATCCGAGGCTGATGAACACGCTGACCGCCGTGACCCAGCCGCTCGGCAACCGGGTCCGCCGGTGGGTCCCTCGGGCGATCGGGTTCCTGGCCGGGCCGCCCGAGCGGTCCGCCCGGTCCCCGCTGTCCGACAAGGACCCGTTCGCGCCTTGGCCGCTCGACCGCGGGATCCGGGAGCTGGCCGTCGGGACGGCCGAGAACGCCTACGGCGAGGAGCGGCTCTCGCTGTGCCTGTTCGGCAAGGACGCCGCGACGGTCTGGCGGCACCTGTTCACCGGCGTCAACACCGCCTACCTGCGGGTCGACGACGGGAAGCGGTGGGAGCTGCAGTCGTCGGTGGCGTTCCCCGACTACGTGGGCTACGGGACCCCCTGCGACTTCCGGTGACGGGCTAGCGTCGACACCGTGCGCATGTTCGCGGCCCTGGTGCCTCCCGACGACGTGGTCGAGGACCTCGCGGAGTTCCTCGCGCCGCGGCAGGAGGCCGAGCCCGGCTTCCGGTGGACCACCCCGGAGCAGTGGCACGTCACGCTGGCGTTCATGGGCAGCGTCCCCGACCGGAGCCTCGACGACCTGGCCGAGCGGCTCGGCCGGGCCGCGGCGCGCCGTACACCCCTGGAGCTCACGGTCGCGGGCGGCGGGGCGTTCCCCAACCCGGCTCGCGCCAAGGTCCTCTACGCCGGCATCGACAGCGCCGGCCGCGACGCCGACCTGCGTCACCTGGCGGTGGGCACGCGGGCGGCGGCCGCCAAGGCCGGGGCGGACGCGGAAGGTGGGCGGTTCCACCCCCACCTCACCCTCGCCCGGCTGGGCCGCCCGACGGAGGCCACCCGGTGGATCCGGGTGCTCGAGGCCTACCGGGGACCCACCTGGACGGCCACCGAGGTCACCCTGGTCGAGTCGCACCTCGGGGAGGGGCCGCGGCGGCGTCCGCGCTACGAGGTGGTGGGCACCTTCCCGCTCGGCCGGGGAAACCTCGCCGTAACGCGACCGTGAGATCGTCGCTGCGTGCACGTACGACGCGTCGGCTTCACCCCACTCAAGGGCGCCCGGCACGCGGAGCACCCGGCGGTCCAGCTCGACGCCGGGGGTCCCGTCGGTGACCGGGTGTTCTGCCTGGTCGACCCCGCCCGCGACCGCGTGCTGCGCACCGTGGAGAACCCCGCCCTTCTCGAGGCGGACGCGGCGCTGACCGGCGAGGAGCTGACGGTGGCGCTGCCCGCCGGCACGGTCGCGGGGGTTCCCGTGCCCACCGGGGAGGTGCTGGCCGCGGACTACTGGGGTCGCGAGGCAAAGCTCGAGCTCCTGGACGGTCCCTGGTCCGAGGCGTTCTCCGCGCACCTCGGGTACGACGTGCGGCTGGCCCGGGCGAGCCGTGCGGGCGAGGTCGTCTACGGCGGGTCCGTCACGCTCGTCACCACGAGCTCGGTGGACCGGCTCGGCCGGTGGCTCGGGCTGGCCGTCGCTGCGGAGCGGTTCCGCGCGACGTTCCTGGTCGACACCGGGGACCTCGAGCCGCACGCCGAGGACGGCTGGATCGGGCACGAGGTGGCCCTGGGAAAGGCCGTCGTCCGGGTGCGGGGGAGCGTGCCGCGCTGCGCGGTGGTGGACCTGAACCCCAAGACCGGTGTCCGGGACGTGCCCGTGCTCAAGGCGCTCGCGGGTTATCGTCTCAGTGGCAAGGACGTCCATTTCGGGGTGGACGCCGAGGTCGTCGTACCGGGACGCGTCGCCACGGGCGACCCGGCGACGCTGCGAAGGGACGAGTAGAGCCGATGCCGTTCTTGCTCCGGGTGGAGCTGCCGGACGTACCGGGGTCGCTCGGCCGGGTCGCGACCGCGATCGGTGAGGCCGGCGGGGACATCGAGGCGATCGAGATCGTCGAGCACCGCGCCGACGGGACCGCCGTCGACGACGTGCTGCTCGAGACCGCGCCGGGGGTGATGCCCGACTCGGTGGTCTCCGCCTGCAACCTCCTCGAGGGCGTGCGCGTCGTGTGGATCTCGCGCTACGCCGCCGGCGGCAACATCTTCCTCGACCTCGAGGCCGTCGAGACGCTGACCCAGAACCCGCGCACGGCGTGCGACGAGCTCGTCGACCTGCTGCCGATCACGTTCCGCGCCGACTGGGCGCTTCGGGTGCGGCTCACCGACGGCGGCCCCAAGGTGCTGCACAGCACCTCCGCGGCGCCGGACCTCGGCGGCGAGGACCCGGGCTGGTTCCCGCGCGAGCACGCCGCGCGGCTGCCGCTGCCCGGGGAGTGGCAGCACCTGGAGTCGACGCTGGTCGCGGGCGCGCCGCTGCAGGACGAGCACGAGGTCATCGTGTTCGGGCGTCGCGGCGGGCCCGAGGTGCTCGACTCCGAGCTCGCGCGGCTCGAGCACCTGGCCGCGCTGGCAGTGTCGATCACCCGCGCGGGCTGAGCGGGCCGCCCGGGTCGTTCAGGCAGGAGCCGCCGCGCTCGACCCGCGCAGCACGAGCTCGGGACGGAAGACGTACTCGTGAGGCGGCACCGGGGTGCCGTTGATCCCCTCGATCAGCGCCTCGACGGCCGCGGTGCCCATCGCCTGCACCGACTGACGCACCGTGGTCAGCGGCGGGTCGACGAACGCGATCAGCGGCGAGTCGTCGTAGCCGACGACCGAGACGTCCTCCGGCACCCGGAGACCGAGCTGTCGGGCGGCGCGGATCGCGCCGAGCGCCATCAGGTCCGACCCGCACACGATGGCGGTGGCTCCGCGATCGATGAGGCGACGTGCCGCGGCGATGCCGCCCTCGAGCGTGAACAGCGACTGCTCGACCCAGCCGAGGGCCTCCGCCTCCGACAGCCCGAGCAGCCGGCCGGTCACCGCCACGAAGCCGGCGCGCTTGCGCTGGACCGGCACGAACCGCTCCTGACCGACGGCCAGCCCGATCCGGCGGTGGCCGAGCTGGACCAGGTGGGAGACCGAGAGCTCCATGGCCTCCTGGTCGTCGTCGGAGACGAACGGTGCCGCGAGGTCGGGGGCGTAGCCGTTGACGAACACCACCGGCAGGTGCCGGTCGAGCAGGTTGCGGTAGCGCTGGTGGTCCGCGGTGGTGTCGGCGTGCCGCCCCGACACGAAGATGATCCCGGCCACCCCGTGGTCGAGCAGCGACTCGACGTACTCGTCCTCGCTGATCCCGCCGGGGCTCTGGGTGCACAGCACCGGGGTGTAGCCGCGCTGGGCCAGCACCGTCTCGATGACCTGCGCGAACGCCGGGAAGATCGGGTTGTTCAGCTCGGGCACGACCAGGCCCACGAGGCCCGCGCTGCGCCGTTTGAGCTTGCTCGGCCGCTCGTAGCCGAGCACGTCGAGGGCGGTGAGCACGGCCTGGCGCGCGGCGTCGCTCACGCCGGGGCGGTCGTTGAGCACCCGGCTCACGGTCGCCTCGCTCACGCCCGCATTGGTCGCGATCTCCGCCAGGGTAGCCACGGCGCCATGAAACAGTACCGACAAGATTTCTGCAAGGGCTTCCAGAAATTGCAAGAACTTGCTACGTTGCCGTCGTTCTCTTCCACCCAGCTCAGAAGGAGCCCTCATGCGCCGCTCGCTCGCCGGTATCGCCGGTACGGCAGCGCTGGCACTCACCCTCGCCGCGTGCGGCGGCGGTGGGGACAGCGACAGCACCAACACCTCCGACAACTCCGAGAGTGCCGACCCGACCTCGCTCAGCGCCGAGCTGACCTGGTGGGACACCTCCGACCCGACGAACGAGGCGCCGGCGTTCAAGGAGCTGATCTCGAAGTTCAACGAGGAGTACCCGAACGTCAAGATCAACTACGAGTCGGTGCCGTTCGGTGAGGCGCAGAACAAGTTCAAGACCGCGGCCGCCTCGGACAGCGGCGCCCCCGACATCCTGCGCGCCGAGGTCGCCTGGGTGCCCGAGTTCGCCTCGCTGGGCTACCTCTACGCACTCGACGGCACCGCGCTGCTCGAGGACAAGGACGACTTCCTGCCGACCCCGCTGTCGAGCAACGTCTTCGACGGCAAGACGTACGGCGTCCCGCAGGTCACCGACACGCTGGCCCTGATGTACAACAAGAAGCTGTTCGAGAAGGCCGGCATCGACGCCGCCCCGACCACGTGGGGCGAGGTCTCCGACGCCGCCGCCAAGCTGAAGAAGGTCGGCGCGGACGGCATCTACATCAACTCCGGCGGCTACTTCACCCTGCCGTTCATCTACGGCGAGGGCGGCGACATCGTCGACCCCGAGTCGAAGACGATCGAGATCAACTCCGACGCATCGGTCAAGGGCATCACCGAGGCGCAGAACCTCGTCAAGAGCGGCGCGGCGGTCAAGCCGGTCGCCAACGACCCCTACGGCACGATGATGACCCTCTTCAAGGAGGGCAAGGTCGGCATGATCATCAACGGTCCCTGGGAGGTCGCGAACATCTCCGGTGACCCGAAGTTCGGTGGCTTCGAGAACCTCGGTGTGGCTCCGGTCCCGGCCGGCTCCGCCCAGGCCGGTGCCCCGGTCGGCGGTCACAACTACGTGATCTACGCCGGCATGGACGACAAGAAGGCCGAGGCAGCGATCGCGTTCGTGAAGTTCATGAGCTCTGCCGAGTCCGAGGCGTTCATCGCCGACAAGCTGGGTCTGCTGCCGACGCGCCAGAGCGCCTACGAGCTGCCCGCGGTTCAGAGCAACGAGAAGGTCGCGGCGTTCAAGGACGCGCTCGACGCCGCCGTCGCCCGGCCGTGGATCCCCGAGGGCGGCCAGTTCTTCGCGCCGCTCGACGAGATGGCCACCAAGGTCCTGATCCAGGGCGCGGACCCGAAGAAGGCTCTCGACGCCGTCGCCGAGACCTACAAGGCCGAGGTCGTCAAGGACTACAGCCTCAACTGATCCAGGGGGGCCGGGGGGGCGAAACCCCCCCCGCCCCCTGTTCCAAACAACCCCCACATACTGAACACCCGGGCCCCCCGCGCCCGGCTGTACTCCACCCCACCCCGCCCCCGCCCACCCGGC